>CAZAJH010000347.1:0-1532 GCA_964485385.1 uncultured Flavobacterium sp. | reverse complement strand
GTTAAACGTTTTTGTAATTATGTAGAGCAAAAGACAAATTATGTACCAACAGCAAAAGAAAGTCATTTTGACATTTTCGAAGCTAACTTTAGGGTTGAAAACTGCAAAAAAGTCGGTTTTAACAGTTTGTTAACTGACTAATTTTCAGTGCTATTACAAAAAAAAGCTACTCTTTTACCGAATAGCTTTTACAATATTTGTGATGCGTTTGTTAATTGTGCTGTTCCTGAAACGTTTCCAACAAAAACTCAGGTGAAACCATTCGAGTTGGCGATTCTTCCATCGCTTTTAATACACGTTTTATAGCAAACGGATTCAAGCCCATATTGACGCCAATTTCACGAATTTTGATTTGCTCGCGTTCGTGTAAAATTCCATCGCAATGCATCAACAAAGCCAAACGGTAAAATTGTTGAATGCGTTCAAACTCACTTTTGATGATTTCGCTGCGGTGTTCTTCATGAAAAAGTTGTTTGAGTTCCTCTTTAGAAATACCCAATTCCACAGCAATTATGGATAGAAAAGTATACTCTCTTTCGTGCAATTCGCCATCAACAATTGCAAACGCTATCATATCTGACAACAAACTTATTTTTTGTTCCTTTGTGTTCATCAAAATGATTATTTTTAGCTAAAATATAATTTTTTGTTAAAATCTGGAAATTAATGCGTCTTAAATTCATTTTACTGTTTGGGCTACTTATTGCTTTTTCGAAAAACAAGGCACAAGAATCTGGGCGCAGCAAACAAGTTTCAACCTTTACTATTGCAGCGCCACAGTTGAATACTTCAAAAAAAATCTGGGTTTATCTTCCAAAAAACTACAGTAAAAACAGTAAAAAATACGCTGTCATTTACATGCACGATGGCCAAAATTTGTTTGACACAAAGACTTCGTATGTAGGCGAATGGAATGTAGATGAAACCTTAGACAGTATTGCTGCTCAGGTAATTGTTATTGGAATTGAACATGGAGGTGAGAAACGAATGGAAGAATTAACTCCTTTTCAACATTCCAAGTACGGCGGCGGAAAAGCCGATTTATACTTAGATTTTATTGTATCAACGCTCAAACCGTATATTGATCAAAACTATCGCACCAAAACCAATGCTAAAAATACCTGTCTTTGGGGAAGTTCACTCGGTGGATTAGTCTCTTTTTATGGTGCGTTAAAATACCCAAATGTATTTGGAAAAGTAGGTTGCTTCTCGCCTTCGTTTTGGTTTAACCGAAAAGAAATTTTTGAACTGATGAAAAATACAGCTTCATTTAAGACGAAAATTTATTTTTTATGTGGCGATAATGAAGGTGATGACGACATGATTCGCGATTTAAATGCGATGGAATACGAAATAAATACGAAACGATGCTCCTGCGAAAACTTAAATAAAAAAGTGATTGTAAAAGGCGGACAACACAATGAAAAATTATGGCGGGAAGGTTTTAAAAAGGCGTATCTTTGGCTTTTCTGAGTAACTGAGTAACTGAGTAACTGAGTAACTGAGTAACTGAGTAACTGAGTAACTGAGTA
>CAZAJH010000346.1:0-1570 GCA_964485385.1 uncultured Flavobacterium sp. | reverse complement strand
ACTGGACAACATTATCAAAAAATAGCAACAAAAAACTCCGAAATCAATCGGAGTTTTTTTTTATTTAATTTTTCTTCGTTCCCGTTCGGTTTTAAGCAAATTCAACTCTCGACTGGTTTGTCCAGCCACAGAAGTGTTTTCTTCTGCACGTCGGATTAGGTAAGGCATTACATCACGCACAGGACCAAATGGCAAGTATTTAGCCACATTATAGCCATGAGCTGCGAGATTATAGCTGATATTATCACTCATTCCATACAATTGACCAAACCAAATACGTGGATCATTTTTAGCTATTCCGTTGGCTTGCATCATTTCCATTAATCGATAGGAACTCTCCTCATTGTGTGTTCCGGCGAAAATGGCCATGCGATCGATGTGTTTCATCATGTAATCAACTGCTGCGTTGTAATTGTCATCCGTTGCTTGCTTAGAGGCACAAATTGGGGTAGGATAACCTGCTTCTTCGGCGCGTTTGTGTTCTTTTTCCATATAAGCTCCACGAACCAACTTCATTCCGATATAAAAACCATCACGAATAGCTCTAGCGTGTAATGCTTTCAAATAATCCATTCGATCCCAACGGTACAACTGTAAGGTATTGAATACAATAACTTTATCTTTATTGTAACGTCGCATCATCTCTTCAACCAGATCGTCAGCAGCATCTTGCATCCAACTCTCTTCCGCATCAATCAGTAGCGCCACATCTTTTTGGTGTGCTGTCTGGCAAATGATATCAAAGCGCTCTTTTACTTTATTCCACTCGATTTCTTCCTCTGTTGAAAGGGATTGCTTGGCTCCTACTTTTTCATATAAATCCAATCGACCTAAGCCCGTAGGTTTAAAAACCGCAAACGGAATAGCCAATCGTTCTTTGGCAAATTCTACCGTTTTGAGTGTCATTTGCAAAGCAGCATCAAACTGCGCTTCTTCTTCTTTTCCTTCTACCGAATAATCCAATACCGATGAAACACCTTTGGTAAACATTTTGTCTACTACTGTCAAACAATCATTTTCATTGACACCACCACAAAAATGATCAAAAACAGTTGCTCGAATCAATCCATCTACAGGCAAGTGCGCTTTTAAAGCAAAATTAGTGACAGCAGTGCCAATGCGAACTAAGGGCTCACTAGCAATCATTTTGAAAAGAAAATAGGCTCTGTCGAGTTCGGTATCACTTTTTAAAGAAAAAGCAACTTCGGTATTATTGAAGATTTTGTCCATTATTAATAAAAATTAGACAAATATAATGAGAGTTTGTTAATTTGTAAACAATTTTTAAAGTCGTTATTAAGAAATTATAATTTATCTTACCAACCACAAATGACGAAACACTTTTGATTTATCGTAATCGTTAGCTTGTTTTTCGGTATTGAAATACCGATTGGTGCGCGGATCATTTCCTACTCCGGCTAAATACGCCCAATTGCCCCAATTACTGGTCACATCATAATCGATGAGCTGTTGTTCAAAATAAGCCGCACCCAATCGCCAATCCAGTTGTAAATCGTTGATTAGATAGCTGGCTACGTTTTGTCGGCCGCGATTACTCATAAATCCAGTT
>CAZAJH010000345.1:0-1574 GCA_964485385.1 uncultured Flavobacterium sp. | reverse complement strand
GCCATCATTAAAGATGGAAAAATTGTAGTTTCAAAAGGATATGGTGTGACCAACATCAACACCCAACAAAAAGTAGATGGCAACACGCTTTTTGGCATTGCTTCCAATAGCAAAGCGTTTACTTCGACTGCACTGGCCATTTTGGTTGATGAAGGAAAAATCGATTGGGACGATAAGGTAAAAAAGTACTTGCCCGAATTTAAAATGTACAATGACTATGTTACCAACGAGTTCACAATACGCGATTTACTCATTCACAAAAGCGGTCTAGGCTTGGGCGCTGGTGATTTGATGATTTGGCCCGATGGACACAATTTTACTCCCAAAGATATCGTTGCTAATATTCGCTATTTAAAACCAGTTTCTGGCTTTAGAACTAAATACGATTACGATAATTTATTGTACGTAATTGCTGGTGAAGTAGTGGCGAAAGTATCGGGTAAATCGTGGTGTGATTTTGTAGAGGAACGCATTATGAAACCCATAGGAATGAGCCAAAGTGCCGCTTCATGGTCACGTTTAAAAGACACATCCAATACCATCGTTCCACACGTTCCTACCGAAGGTAAATTGCAAGTTATTCCACGTTATAAAAACGCCATTTTTGACGCCGCTGCGGGTCTGTATTCAAGTACGAACGACCTCAGCAAATGGTTGATATTACAGATGAACAAAGGAAAAATCAATGGCCAACAATTGTTTAGTGAGAAACAACACAAAGAAATGTGGACGCCACAAACCCTCTTACCCGAGCGGAATTCGCATCCGTATAAAACCAATTTTAGAGCTTACGGTTTGGGTTGGCAACTGACCGATTTTAATGGTTATTTACAAGTTTCACATACCGGCGGTTTGGACGGAATTGTAACACAAACCATTATGTTTCCTGAAATTCAGTTGGGTATAATCGTTCTCACTAACCAGCAATCTGGTGCTGCTTTTACTACTATTTCAAATACCATAAAAGACAGTTACCTCAAACTTCCCTATTTTGATCACTTGGCCTATTTGAGTAAAGACCGAAAAGGAAAAGAGGATGATGCCGACAAAATTACTTCTGAAGTTTGGCAAACAGTCGCCCAAAACACTACCCCAGTTGATGTCAAAAAATACGTTGGTTTATACAAAGACAATTGGTTTGGGGAAGTACAAATTTCAGAAAAAAACGGAAAACTGTATTTTGCTTCGAGCCGATCTCCACGTCTTAAAGGAGAAGTTTTCTTGTATAAAAATCAAAATTTTGTAGTAAAATGGGACATCCGAAGTTTTAATGCCGATGCACATCTTTTCTTTAGAATGGATAAAAAAGGAAAGGCAACGGGTTTTACCATGAAAGCAATTTCGCCATTGACTGATTTCAGTTATGATTTTCACGATTTGGATTTCAAAAAAATAGTAACAAAAAGCAAAACCTAGTTACTTTTTTCATGTCGAACTGACTCCTACTATTTTTCTGTTTTCAAATTAATTGAAGCTTTCTTCAAAGTGAATTGGAATTTCTTTTTACTAGCTATTGGAATTTGATTTTTTTATTCCTAATTTTAGTCAATCCAAGACATACCTATGACAGAGAT
>CAZAJH010000344.1:0-1577 GCA_964485385.1 uncultured Flavobacterium sp. | reverse complement strand
GGTTTGAACGAAATTATACAACTGAATCCGATTCGATTTAATTATAAAAATGCAGGTGAGCGCGTTTTCGAAAAAGAAGTTTTAGATACTGAATATCCGGGTTTTATAGCGCAAGAAGTGCAACCGCTTTTCCCAGATGCTGTAGGAACGGACTCAGATGGATTTTTGAACTTCAACATTCATCCGATTTTGATTGCATCCGTCAATGCGATTAAAGAATTGAATGCGAAAAATGAGAGTTTGCAAACCGAAAACGAATCGCTCAAAACCGAACTTAATCAGCAAAAAGCCCAACTCGAATTGGTTATGCAACGGTTGTCAGCCTTAGAAAAGAAGTAGTTAGTAGTTTTTTATAAAGTGATTAAATCCTCTTTCGTTCTGGGAGAGGATTTTTTCTTTACTAATTTTTATCATGAAGAGTACAAGTACTTTAAAAAATTGAATTTGTTGCATTTGTAACTAAAGATTGTATTTAGTATAAAAATAAGAACCTATTTTTTTATGAGGTTTTATCATTTGCCATCTGTCAATTATGTTTTTTGAAAAGGATTAGTAATAACAAAATAAAGTTCTGTAATTAATCCATTAAAAGTTTACTATTCTTTTTAGAAATACTATCAAAATCAGCTTGTGTAAGCTTACCTTCAAGTAAATCAATTTCTCTATCAATGATGGCAATTGTGCTTGAAATTTGTTTTTTGTAATCGGCTTTATCCAGTTTTATTTCTTCAATATTTTTATTTTTAAAATCGGCTCGCATCATTTTAATATCAAAAAATAAATTTTCTTTAATAATATTAAATTGTTCAATACTTGTAGGCTGAAGCATTTCTACCATTATTTGTGAACGTATTGTTTCTGAGAAAAAAGGCGGTAAATCCAGTTCTAGAAATTGATCTCGTTTTCTATTGGGTAAAGTATCTACGGTTTCAGAAATTATATCACATCGTTTTTTTAACCATTCTAATTCCTCTTTGCTCGCTTGAAGCAGTTTAACTGTAGCTTTTTTACTTGCTTTTTGCTCTTGTATATCAGTAAAATAAAGACCTAAAACAATACCGACAAAAGTCCCCACAAGTGATAAAATATATCCAAATGTGTCGGGGTATTTTTCTCTAAAAGGTTTAGTCCAGTTCAAGAATAATACTATAGGTAAAAAGCAAATTAAAATTATAAAGGTAATATTCATTGTTTCTGCTATTTATTACAAATTAAAGTGATTTTCTAAGTTATGTCTAAAATTACTAAGTTTTTTTCTTTCATACACTTTTGATCACATACGTGACTATTCCCCAAATTATTAATTCGTTCTCGTCGGTAACTTTTATAGGTTTAAAGTTCTCATTTTCGGGCATCAAGTACACCCACATCAGAGGCATCACAGCTGCAAGCATTACAACCCTGGACAGCATGATGCAGCCCATGGGTGGGCATGAGCATGAACCTGAACAGAAAGTGCACACCCGTAGAATGCAGCTGGAATATGCCAAGCAGCTGCTGCAGACCATGAAATCATACCCTTTGAACCACAGTGATGCAGACCTCGACACATTGGAGGGTGCAACCATCATGGCTCA
>CAZAJH010000343.1:0-1594 GCA_964485385.1 uncultured Flavobacterium sp. | reverse complement strand
ATCAAAGCCTACAATTACGGCAAATTACCCGATTGGCATTTGGGTTATCCGTACGACGGCGATGCGTATATTTTTGTTGACGAAATAACAATTAAATAAAGCAACACCAACCCTTTCAGAGTTCAAAACTCTGAAAGGGTTTTTAAATAAATAACGATGAAAATAGCCTTACTACAAACGCCATTATTCTGGGAAAACCCCAATAAAAATAGAACTTATCTCGACGAAAAAATAAACTCTATTTCGCAATATGTCGATTTAATTGTATTGCCCGAAATGTTCACTTCAGGCTTTACGATGAGCCCACAAAACGTAGCCGAAACCATGCAAGGCGAGACAATTTCTTGGTTAAAGGAATGGGCCAAATCAAAAAACTGTGCCATCACGGGAAGTTTGGTTATTGAAGAAAACGAACGCTATTTCAATCGTTTGGTTTTTGTGTTTCCGTCGGGCGAAATACAAACCTATGACAAACGCCACTTGTTTACGTTGGCTGGCGAAAACAAAGTTTATACAGCTGGTAAATCAAAATTAATTGTCCATTACAAAGGATTCAAAATTTGTCCGCTTATTTGTTACGACTTGCGGTTTCCCGTTTTTTCCCGAAATGTAGAAGATTATGATTTGTTGATTTATGTAGCCAATTGGCCCAAACCAAGGGTGAATGCTTGGGATATTTTGCTCAAAGCCAGAGCAGTCGAAAACATGTGTTATGCTTTGGGTGTGAATCGCATCGGAACTGATGCCAATGATTTGGAGTACGTTGGCCATTCGCAAGCCATTGATTTCTTAGGAAATTTTATTCAATCCCCTTTCGAAACAGAAGAAATTAGTATCATCGAATTAGACAAAGAAAAACTACTCGAAACCCGAAGTAAATTAGCGTTTTTAAACGATAGAGATAACTTTTTGCTGTCACACTGAGCTACACCTGCACTGACGTAGAAGTATTGAAGTGTCATTTCGTACTTCCCAAATCAAACGGTTGTTCCACATCCCAATTGGCGCGGACATCCAATTCTTTAGGAAAATAAATAACTTGCTCAGATTGCCTTTTTTCCATATAATTTCCCGGATCCCATACACCATTTTTATTGTCGTCGTATACCACTCTCAAGGTATATTTTTTGGGCTCAATTAAGTCAAAATTTACTCGGTTACCGCTGTTCAAATACTCGCTTTCTATCACCACGCCTTTGTCGTCGGTAATCTGAACGATAATCGGATAGCGAGCAATGCGTTCTAAAGGAACACGCAAATTGCCATAGTCGCTGGTATTTCGCGTAGAAAAAGTAAATTGCAAAGTATCGTTTTTCTTTTCGTAAAAATCCGTAAAGGCGCCAGGCAAAGCGGTAATTTTGTACTTCTCTTGTGGTTGTTTCTCAAAATCAAAAACCAAATCCTGGTTGATCTCATCGTAGTTGCACTGAAAAGGCAAAGGCAACGAATCTTTGTTTATTAGTCGTATTTTCGAACGGTCGATGCTCACAATTGGCAAATCAGCGTGAATGGTAAACTTTTTTCGAAATGCCAAATCGCTTCCACTAGCATTAGAAAAAGCCAACGTGTCGCGTTTCTGATCTTTGATTTTTAC
>CAZAJH010000342.1:0-1642 GCA_964485385.1 uncultured Flavobacterium sp. | reverse complement strand
GTTTATATACATGTTCAATAAGTAGTTCAAATAATAGCTTAATCACTTGTAAAATAAGTTAGTTTTGACTATATTTACACCATACAATTTGATGTTCTTTAAAGTCATTTGTTAGTGACCTATTTAATGACCTCAAAAACTATATTACAGTTAAATCATTGTTAATAAAGGCATTGAGAGATAAGTTCGAATCCCATCCTCTCTGCAAATACTTTTGGTATGCGGTTTTCAATTTCTTTAGCACTGTTGTTTTTGTGTTTTTTTGCTCAAGCGCAAAACAAAGAAATTGATTTTTCTACTCCTGATTCGCTTTACCGTGAAGATCAGTTTTATATTGGATTATCCTACACCAATATGCAAAATGCCCCATCCGGATTTGATCAAATTAGAATTTCACCCAATATTGTTGCAGGTATCCTTCGTGACTTTCCTATTAATAAAGCACGAACTTGGGCCATCGCTCCTGGTTTGGGCTACCGAGTAAGCATCATGAACCACAATATTAGCTTACCCGAAAATGGCAATAGCACTGCATATAATGTACTGAATACCGCTTTTGAAAAAAACAAACATATTCTTCACTTTATTGAATTGCCTGTGGAAATTCGATGGCGCACCTCTACACCAGAAAGTCACAAGTTTTGGCGAATTTATACAGGCCTAAAAGCAAGCTATTTGGTATACGATCAATACAAATTTGATGCATCAGGTGTACAAATCAGACAAAACCAAAATTCAGACTTGGAAAAAATCCATTACGGAGCCTATATTTCAGCTGGGTGGAATACCTGGAATGTATATGCCTATTACGGTTTTAACCCGATTTTTAAAACCGCATCCATTGATGATGAGAAACTAAAAATGAATATCTTTAATGTGGGTTTGATGTTCTATATTTTATAACCACAAATACCAAACACCCAATTGTGGTAACATCCCAATCAAGTAGCCAATAACCAACTCACGCAAATTGTGTGCTTTCATATACAAGCGTGACGAAGCAATAATTCCGGTAAACAAGAATAAAGTGGCAATCGTATAGATGATATTGACCTGATTGTGCACGCTCAAGCCAATGATGAAGTAAGTCAGTGCGCTGATACCAATCATATGAATACTGGCTTTTACTTTAAAATAAAGCAATACAAAAGCAATAAACGTGGTGATTAATCCAGCAAAAAAGAAGAAAAACAACTCAGGAAAACGATCAACTGTGATACTTTGTGTTATCAAAACCGCAGTCAATGCCATTTGTAATAACAATGGAATTTTCCGTTGATTGACATCCGAAAGCATAATTGTATCTACCTTTCCAAATGTCTTGAGCAGGTAAAAAAAAGCCATCGGTAGAAAAATGGTAATAATCACAATCTGAAAAAGCAACAAATAGCTTTGCTCTATGGTCCAGTAATTATCATTCAACAACAAATACAAAAAAGTTCCTAACAGCGGAATAAAAATAGGATGAAACAGGTACGAGAAAAAAGGCAAGATTTTTTTCAAGGCAAATGATTTGAAATCAAAGATAAATAATCAAACCAAAAGGTAATTAAAGTTTTTTAAATTTGTTGAAGAAGATGATTTTGTCCTAACCCATAATAAATAAACGGAATCTTTTGGCGTTGGTAAAATTTGATTGTTA
>CAZAJH010000341.1:0-1672 GCA_964485385.1 uncultured Flavobacterium sp. | reverse complement strand
CTATACGTATGATTCGAACTAACCTCGAGTTCATGCTTTCACACGTGCCTGAGAACGCATGTAAAACCATCTTTGTAACCTCATCGATACCCAAAGAAGGAAAAACGTTTTGTGCTATTAATTTGGCTACTACTATTGCTTTATCGGGCAAAAAGGTGTTGATAGTTGGTTTGGATATCCGAAACCCCAAATTGGACAATTACATTGATTTACCGACTAAAGGGTTGACTAACTTTTTGTCTAAAAACAATGAGAGCATCAACGATTACATTGTGAGCGTCAAAGGATTTGAAAACTTCTACGCACTGCCCTCTGGAGCGATTCCGCCTAATCCGGTTGAATTGTTATTGAACAACAGAATTTCTGTAATGTTTGATGAATTAAAGAAAAAATACGATTACATTATTGTAGATACAGCCCCAGTTACTGTAGTGACCGACACCTTGTTGATTGCTAAAAATGCAGATTCATTCATTTATGTGGTTCGTGCCAATTACCTTGATAAGCGCATGCTAAAAATAGCTGAGAATCTGTATAGAGAGAAAAAATTACCCAATATGTCGCTTATTCTCAACGACACAGAGATTGCCAGAACGTATGGTTATGGTTATGGTTACGGCTATGGTTACGGTTATGGCTACGGCTATGGTTATGGCTATGGTGTAGAGGTGGAGAAGAAATCTTTCTTTGAGCGATTGGTTGATGCGGTAAAATTCAGGAAAGCTAAAGACTAAAGAAGCGATTATTCTCCATAATAGACTTTAAGTTATTGGGATTTTTTAGCTGAACTTTGGATTGAAAAGCCTGAATATGCTTCTGGTGATGTACATCTGAACCCACAAAATCATAGGCATTTTCGTTCATTAGTTTTTGGGTAATTTTAGTCACACCCAATCCGTAATAGCCTGTAGTGGATAGTAAATTCAGTTGAAATAAACATCCCGCCTTTTTGAGTTTATAAAACGCATCCCAGCGGTCTCCATAAAAAAGATACCGTTCAGGATGAGCCAGTATGGGTTTGTATCCTTGTACTTGTATTTCAAAGATGATATCAAATAATTGAATTGGCGCATTGAGGTACGACATTTCAATCAAAATATAGTTTTCTTTCAAAGTCAAAAGAGGTTCTTCCCTTTTTAAATTGTCGTAAAAGTGGGCATCCAACATGTATTCGGCTGCTACCCTCAAATCAGGTTCATTCAGTTCAGCTTGGGTCGATTGTAGCGTTTTGACAATGCTTTCAGTTGTATTTTCCCAAACTCCCGAAAAAATATGTGGCGTGGTGATAAATTGCTTGAATCCAAGTTCTTTTAGTTGGGAAAGTAAGTTTTTACTGTCAGTGATGTCTTTGGCTCCATCGTCTATACCAGGCAACAAATGTGAGTGAATGTCTACATAATTACTTGGAATTAAATCAGATAAAGTTGGAATGTTTTTTCTAAAAAAAAGCATGAAAAATTATTTTTACGCAAAGTAATAAATATTGTGCAAAAGTAGTGTTTCCACTAAAATAGTTCTACTTAATTAGTATATTTGTTCTTTAATTACGAAGAATGATTCGTTACCTGAACACTGAAAAATGAGTTTGAAGCAGGATTCTCAAGATTGGGATTTAGTTATTAAAGGGCATACATCGCTTTTTGATCTTAATTTTAAAGATCTTTGGAGGTAT
>CAZAJH010000340.1:0-1689 GCA_964485385.1 uncultured Flavobacterium sp. | reverse complement strand
TCATAGGACCGTTGAGTAATGTGGCCGAATTTTACAAGACATTCAATGTTCAACCCAACAATGCGATGTATATTCCAGAAAAGGAAAGAGTCGTAATTTGGTAATGCATCACCAATTCTACAACTAATGTGAGTTCGATGTAAGAACGTTGTCAGGATTTCACAAAAAGTTCAGGTGTTAGGCTTTTTTCTGCGAGATGGCGAGCTATCTTGAAGGAAAACAAAGACACAGATGGACTTTCTGTGAAACTGAATTAAAATATTTTCATAAAAACGGGATTCTTTTTGGTTATTTTGTTACTAAATACAATAAAAATACTTAGATAAGCATTGTATTTCCTATGTGTTCTGACGGTGTTATTATGTCGAATTCACGTTAACTACAAAGGCGCACCAACGTGCGTCTCTTTTTTCGCTTCAACTTGACGACAAGCGGCAGTAATTTGGGATTTTTTTACCTCGTAAATTTCCCTATATTTGTTTCAGTAAAATAGATATTTTGAATCCAACCAACAAGCTTAAAATATTCAACGATCCTATCTATGGTTTTATAACCATTCCTAATACGCTAATTTACGATTTAATACAGCATCCTTATTTTCAACGCTTGCGTAGGATTTCTCAAATGGGAATGTCGTATTTGGTTTATCCCGGCGCACATCACACTCGTTTTCATCACGCTATCGGATGCATGCACATCATGCAAAAGGCCATCGAAACCCTCCGATTTAAAGGTGTTTCTATTTCCGATGAAGAAGCCAACGGTTTATTGATAGCCATTTTATTGCATGATATTGGTCATGGGCCTTTTTCGCATGCCATGGAGAATAGTATTGTAGAAAACGTTCACCACGAGGCTATTTCGCTACTATTTATGGATTACCTCAATACAGAATTTGAAGGTAAATTAGAGCTAGCCATTCAGATTTTCAAAGGCCAATATCCTCGAACATTTTTTTACCAGCTTATTTCGAGTCAGTTAGATATGGATCGGATGGATTATTTGAAACGCGATAGCTTTTACAGTGGAGTAGCAGAGGGAAACATCAATAGCGATCGACTCATTCAAATGCTCAATGTACAAGACGAACAATTGGTCATTGAAGAAAAAGGGATTTATTCTGTAGAAAAATTTTTAGTAGCTCGAAGGCTCATGTATTGGCAAGCTTACCTTCACAAAACGAGTGTTGTCGCGGAAATTATCTTAACCAAAATATTGAAAAGAGCCAAAGAACTAACCGAAAAGGGTATTGTTTTAGAAAGCAGTAAGCCCTTGTCTTATTTTTTGGTAAACAAAGTCAGTTTTGATGATTTTGACGAAAAAGTATTGGAAACTTTTGCACAGCTCGACGATGTAGATATTATGAGTGCCATTAAAAATTGGCAATTCCATGACGACTTTGTTTTGAGTTCGCTCTGCCAAATGATTCTTCACCGCGATTTGTTAAAAATTCAAATGTCAGAAGATAAACCCAACAAAGAGCACCTGCAATCACTCAAAGAGAAGTTTCTTCAATTGCATCCTATTGATGCGAGAGAAGTCGATTACTTTGTTTTCAAAGGAAAGCTCAAAAACCAAGCTTACAACAAAAACAGCGGACCAATTAGTATTGTCAAAAAAGACAAGAGTGTGGAAGACGTAGTGGAAGCCTCTGATCAATTGCATTTAAAGGCTTTGTCTAAGCCTGTT
>CAZAJH010000339.1:0-1694 GCA_964485385.1 uncultured Flavobacterium sp. | reverse complement strand
ACCTAATTTTGTTGTTGAAAAAAGGCGACCCAAGAAGCCTGTTTTAAACTTACAAAATGGTTGTTTTTACTGCGGACCCTGCCTACCGGCAGGCAGGTTGTAATGGAAAGCTGGAACAGCTTCTGATTAAAATTGATCGAAAACGCGTTTCAAACGCTCGGTTACTTCTTCGATGGTTCCGATGCCGTCTACCGCATAAAACTTACCTTGACTTTTGTAATAATCCATCAATGGCGCGGTTTTCTGGTTGTATTCGTCGTAGCGATTTCTGATTTTCTCTTCGTCTTGATCGTCTGGCCGACCCGAAGTTTTACCTCTCTCTAATAAACGAGCCACTAAAATAGTATCATCGGCCTCTAAAGCGACAGTGGCCGTAATTGTTTGATTTTTTGACTCTAAAAACGCATCCAAAGCGGCAGCTTGCGCCAACGTTCTGGGGAAGCCATCAAATAAAAATCCAGCTGAATGTGGGTTTTTATCGACTTCACTTTGCAACATTTGAATGGTTACTTCATCAGGAACCAAATCGCCTTTGTCCATGTAGGTTTTGGCCAATTTCCCTAAATCAGTGTCGTTTTTGATGTTAAATCTAAAAATATCGCCCGTAGACAAGTGCGTAAGATTGTATTTTTCTTTTAAAAATTCAGCTTGTGTGCCTTTACCTGCGCCTGGTTTTCCGAAAAGAACAATGTTGATCATTTTGTTGTATGAATTTAAAAATTGAGAGATTTAAAGATTAAAGGATTTAAAGATTTTGAAATTAAAAGATTAATGGATTTAAAGATTTTGAAATTAAAAGATTAAAAGATTATAAAAGTAGAAATTTTTCAATTATTAAATCTTTCAATTATTAAATCTTTTAATTATTTACTGACTAGCTAATTGGTACACATCGGGTAGATTTCGCCCTAAACCATCGTAGTCTAAACCATAACCCACAATGAACTTGTTGGGAATTCGAATACCTATGTAATCAATTTTGATGTCTTTTTGGTACGCTTCAGGTTTAAAAAACAAGGTGGCAATTTTGAGGTGTTTGACTTTTTTTTCTTTAAAAATGGCTTTTAACTCCTCAATGGTATTTCCAGTATCGATGATGTCTTCAACAATCACAACCGTTTTGCCTTCCAAATTTTCATTGATTCCGATAAGTTGTTTGACCGCATTGGTAGATTGCGTTCCTTCATACGAAGCTACTTTTACAAAACTCACTTCACACATACCACGGTAATGCTTCATCAGATCTGACATCACCATAAAAGAACCATTCAAAATTCCGATAAAAACTGGAACTTCATCAAAGAAATCATCGTCCATTTGTTTGGCCATATTGCTAATCGCAAAGTCAATTTCTTCAGAAGAAATAAACGGTTCAAACGTTTTGTCGTGCAAATGTATCATGTGCGTTGTTTTGAAAAATAAAAGAGCAAATTTACGAAGTAATACCTATTTAACGCTAAGTATTTTGACTTTTTTGCTAATTTGATATATTTACCAAATGAATACCAATTATTACAAACAAATTGCACAAAGCACCGCACATCGAAAAAGTAGAGACGATCAAAAAGATTTTATTTTTGCGCATCCCGACTATTTGAAAGAGCTGACCAAAATTGCGTTCAACACCAACGACAAAAACCACCACAAAGCCTGTTGGATTTTAGAATTAGTGTGTGATGAGCGTTTGGAAC
This sequence comes from uncultured Flavobacterium sp., assembly GCA_964485385.1. Taxonomy (GTDB): domain Bacteria; phylum Bacteroidota; class Bacteroidia; order Flavobacteriales; family Flavobacteriaceae; genus Flavobacterium. The sequence continues at coordinate 3 of CAZAJH010000339.1, read as the reverse complement.
TCT
>CAZAJH010000338.1:0-1700 GCA_964485385.1 uncultured Flavobacterium sp. | reverse complement strand
CCAGGTTACGGATTGACCGTTGGTAATGCACTTAGAAGAGTTTTACTTTCTGCTTTAGAAGGTTATGCTATCACTTCAACCAAAATTGAAGGCGTTGAGCATGAGTTTTCAACTATTCCTGGTGTTGTAGAAGACGTGACTGAAATTATCCTTAATCTTAAACAAGTGCGTTTTAAACGTCAGATCGAAGATATCGATAATGAGTCGGTTACTATCTCAATCACAGGTAAAGAACAAATTACTGCAGGTGATTTCCAAAAATTTATTTCAGGTTTTCAAGTACTGAATCCTGATCTCGTAATTTGTAACCTTGAAAGTAAAGTTAACTTCAATATGGAGTTGACCATCGAAAAAGGTAGAGGTTATGTTCCAGCTGAGGAAAATAAAAAGCAAAATGTTTCGATGGGAACTATTTTCACCGATTCTATTTTTACTCCAGTTGTAAACGTAAAATACGCAATTGAAAATTTCCGTGTAGAACAAAAAACCGATTACGAAAAATTAGTTTTTGAAATCAAAACGGATGGTTCAATCAATCCAAAAGATGCGCTAACTGAAGCAGCTAAAGTGTTAATTCACCACTTCATGTTGTTCTCCGATGAGAGAATCACTCTTGAGGCTGACGAAATTGCACAAACCGATTCATACGACGAAGAATCATTGCACATGAGACAATTGCTTAAAACCAAGCTAGTTGATATGGATTTGTCGGTGAGAGCACTCAATTGCTTAAAAGCAGCTGAAGTTGATACATTAGGAGACCTAGTCTCTTTTAATAAACACGACTTAATGAAGTTCCGTAATTTCGGTAAAAAATCGCTAACTGAGTTAGACGAATTGGTTGCCAACAAAAACTTAACGTTCGGAATGGATTTATCAAAGTATAAATTAGATAAAGACTAGTCGCTTTATCCAAATTAAAAAGCATTTAAAATGAGACACGGAAAAAAAGTTAATCACTTAAGCAGACAGACAGGGCATAGAAAATCGATGCTAGCCAATATGGCTTGTTCTCTTATCGAGCACAAACGCATCAACACCACTGTTGCTAAAGCAAAAGCGCTTAAACAATTCGTTGAGCCTTTAATTACAAAATCAAAAGAAGATACCACACACAATAGACGTATCGTTTTTACTTACTTACGCAACAAATACGCCGTAACTGAATTGTTCAGAGAAGTAGCTGCTAAAGTAGGTGATCGTCCAGGAGGTTATACTCGCATCATCAAATTAGGCTACCGTTTAGGTGATAACGCTGATATGGCCATGATCGAGTTAGTAGACTTCAACGAGCTATACAACGGTGGTAAAAAAGAAGAGAAAAAATCGAAAAGCCGTCGTGGTGGTAAGTCGAAAAAAGCAGAAACAACTCCTGCTCCAGAGGCTACTCCAGCACCAGAAGCAAAAGCACCTGAGGCTCCAGAGACTTCTTCAGAAGAAACAAAAGAAAGCGCCGAATAATGACAACGCTCTCGTAACTATAAAGGATAAACTTTTTTTAAGTTTATCCTTTTTTTTATGCAGCAGAAATTCAGCTGTTTTTTACAGCAGTTGTCCCGCTTTACGTTCCAATCTTTTTGCTCTCCTAACAGGTTTTCATCCTGTTAGGTATCACAAAAAGGATTTTCACTTCAATCGGGGCTGGTCAAGAACTATAGAATGTTTATAAACTTTTATAAATCAATTTTAGACTTTATACC
>CAZAJH010000337.1:0-1707 GCA_964485385.1 uncultured Flavobacterium sp. | reverse complement strand
CAAGCATACAACAACGGTGTGGCAATTTTGCAAGGGCAAAACGGCGCAGCGCCTCTGCGGTGCGCTATCCCGAGGTGGAAAAGCGGTATTCGACGTATTACGAAGTCAATCAACAAAGAGGAAGTGTAGCATTAAACACCAACAATACTATTTATCCAGTTACATCACGGGATTCAATCATTGCTTGGTTTGAGCAAGCAGGTGCCCAACACGATCACAATCATTATTTGGATTTTTTAAAGGCTAGCGAAATCAATTGCCAAAGTTAAATCGAGAGAGTAAAACCACAAAAAAAGCAGTGAAATTCAGTCGCTGCTTTTCTTTTTTTTAGACATTTGTAATGATCAAACTATAAACCTAAATAATGTCTAAACTCCCTCATATCACTACCAGTATTTTTTCCGTAATGTCACAAATGGCCAACGCGTACGGTGCTATCAATTTATCGCAGGGTTTTCCAAACTTTCCAGTAGATGTACAATTAAAAAATAGTTTGGCAAAATGGGCCAAAGAAGAAATACACCAATACTTGCCCATGGCTGGTTTTCCGCCGTTATTGGAAAAAATTGCCCATTTGACACAAACATCTTACGGCAGAGTAGTGAATCCATCTAATGAAGTGTTGATCACGGCCGGTGCCACTGAAGGTATTTTTGCCGCAATTCAAGCTTTAGTCAATAAAAACGAGGAAGTGATTGTATTGAATCCGAGTTATGATTGCTATGAAACGCCCATTTTGTTGTGCAATGCGATTCCGAAACGCTTGCCTTTACGTGATGATTTTACGCCCAATTGGGAATTAATTAGTTCAACTATGAACGCCAAAACTCGTATGATTATCATCAACAATCCGCACAATCCTACTGGTCGCATTTGGTCGGAAAAGGATTTTTTGCAATTGGAAAAACTATTGGATCTGTATCCGGATGTACTCGTACTTTCAGATGAAGTGTACGAATACATCACTTTTGAAAAAGCACACATTTCAGTGAACCAACGGCCTAAGTTGAAAGATAAAAGCATCAGTATTTCATCGTTTGGAAAATCCTTTCACATTACGGGTTGGAAAGTCGGTTATGTTATAGCTGCCGAGCATTTGATGAAAGAAATCAAAAAAGTACATCAATTTTTAGTTTTTTCGGTCAATAGTGTCGCGCAATATGCCCTCAACGATTATATCGAAACAGTCCAAGTCAGCGATTTGAGTCGTTTTTATCAAAATAAGAGAGATTTTTTCGGCAATCTGATGTCCGAAACTCCGTTTGAATTATTGCCTTGTGAAGGTTCTTATTTTCAAATTGCCTCCTACGCTGGTATTTCAGATGAAAACGATATCGATTTTACTAATCGCTTGGTAAAAGATTTCGGAGTGGCCACAATTCCGCTTTCGCCTTTTTATGCTAATGCCGAGCAAACTCAATGCATACGGTTTTGTTTTGCCAAAGAAAACGAAACTTTAGAAAAAGCAGTCGAACGATTGCGTAAATTGTAAATAACTTTATATATTTGCGCACCAAATTACGGGATGTAGCGCAGCCTGGTAGCGTACTAGCATGGGGTGCTAGGGGTCGCTGGTTCGAATCCAGTCATCCCGACAATCAATTTTTCGCTTTGCGAAAGGATTTTTAAATCAAACAAATCCATCAAGCTCGCTTGAATGGATTTTTTGATTTAAAAAGACTTCATTTTTTGCAAAAAAATGGAAAA
>CAZAJH010000336.1:0-1716 GCA_964485385.1 uncultured Flavobacterium sp. | reverse complement strand
AATCCCCTTTTATTACCCTATTGTTTCAAAGCTAGCTCTCACAAAGGATGTGCGCAGCAAATCCTTTATACGTGATATGTATTTTTTATTAATTTGGCTGTCTTCACCCCAAATTTGTTCTGTTTTATTGACAACAATTTTATATATTGTACCAAAATAAATTGAATGGTTTTTCCAAAGCATTTTAGTCTACTACTTCTGGTTCTATGCCTGTCGAGTTGCAAAGTTCGCAGTCAAAAAGAAAGACATTCTTTACAGCCAATAGTCGAAAAAACTGTCCTAAACGAAGTTCCCAACGACACGACTTTTGTAGCCTTAAAATCGTATAGTGATGCTTTTGCTTACGATATGAAATACGCTACCACCGCTAATTTTTTAAAACAAGCCGTTTATGATTGTCCCGAATGTTATTTGCGGTACAAAACGGTTAAAATGCTCATCAAAGCCAATGAAGAGTTCCTGACTTTAGGATACCGAATCAAGTTGTTTGATTGCTATCGTCCTCTTTCAATTCAAAAAAAAATGTGGCAAATTGTTTCTGATCCACAATACGTAGCAAATCCAGCCAAAGGCTCTATCCATAACAGAGGCTGTGCCGTAGACCTGACGCTGATAGATCGCAATGGGAATGAACTTGATATGGGAACTCCTTTTGATTTTTTTGGTGAAGCTGCCAGCCACAACTACACCCAATTAGCTGAGGATGTACTACAAAACAGAAAATTACTAAGAGAAGTCATGCTAAAACACCAGTTCAAATCGTTCGACTCCGAGTGGTGGCATTATAATTTAGTGGATGGTCATCTTGAAAAAGTGGCCAATTTCAATTGGAAATGTGAGTAATCTTTTGCTCAAAATACATTTCAATTGCACTATTTTACTCAAAAAATAGTAGCTTTGCACAACAAATAAACAACAACCGTTCAATATACCAACTTATGAATAAAAAAATAGTAATTGTATCAGCCGTTAGAACTCCAATAGGAAGTTTTATGGGTTCGTTATCAACCGTTCCGGCTCCACATTTAGGAGCTGCAGCCATCAAAGGTGCATTAGCTAAAATCAATTTAGATCCCAATTTAGTAGACGAAGTATTTATGGGTAATGTTGTTCAAGCCGGTGTTGGACAAGCACCCGCACGACAAGCAGCTTTGCACGCTGGCTTATCAACTAATGTCGCTTGTACTACCGTAAACAAAGTGTGTGCATCGGGAATGAAATCGATTATGATGGGCGCACAAGCTATTATGGCTGGCGATGCCGAAATTGTAGTAGCTGGTGGTATGGAAAACATGAGTATGATTCCACATTATGTTCACTTGCGTAATGGGGTGAAATTTGGACCAACATCAATGCTCGACGGCATGCAAAAAGACGGTTTACAAGATGCTTACGACGGAAATGCAATGGGTGTTTCAGCTGATCTTTGTGCCGCTGAGTACAGCATTTCGCGTGAAGCACAAGATAACTTTGCTATTCAATCGTATGAACGTTCGGCTAAGGCATGGGAAGCAGGTAAATTTGATGCAGAGATTGTACCAGTAGCTGTACCTCAGCGCAAGGGTGACCCTATTATGGTAACCAAAGACGAAGAATATACCAATGTAAAATTGGACAAAATACCTACTTTGAGTGCGGTTTTTACTAAAGAAGGAACAGTAACCGCAGCCAATGCATCGACTATCAATGATGGTGCAGCCGCCGTGGTTTTGATGA
>CAZAJH010000335.1:0-1726 GCA_964485385.1 uncultured Flavobacterium sp. | reverse complement strand
GTTCGGGGCTAGTTTACATATTTCTGTTTCCAACTGAACTTAGGCTAGTTTTCAGTCGCAGTCACAGTTTCAGAAAATAAACAGTATTTTAGTCAAGTATATAAATTTGTAACCTTAATTTTTACCAATTTTTCCAATTTAAAAAATCAGTATTCCAAAAACATGACCAAAATCCTCGAGACCACTCGTTGCTACTTACGTGAATTAACCATTGACGATGCGCCACATTTCTTCGACTTAAACGCCGACGAAGAAGTATTGAAATACACAGGTGACAAAGCATTTGAATCGGTTGAAGCAGCGCGGCAATTTCTTGAAAATTACAATCCTTATCAAGAATACGGTTACGGCCGTTGGGCAGTTATGGACAAAAAAACGAATGAATTTATAGGTTGGTGTGGCTTAAAATATTCCGCTGAATTAAACGAAGTCGATTTGGGTTTTCGTTTTTTCAAAAAATACTGGAACCAAGGTTATGCTACCGAAACCGCACAAGCTTGCCTAGATTACGGATTCAAGCAACTCCATTTAAACAAAATAGTCGGTCGAGCTATGGAAGTCAATATCGCCTCTATCAAAGTACTCAAAAAAATCGGAATGGAATTTGTCGAAAAACGTCAATTCCAACTCCACGAAGGCGTGGTTTACCATAAAGTAATTGATAATGGGTAATTTCAATTTTTCAATTTTCAATTTTTAAATTTTTCAATTTTTTAATTCTAATGTATATCCCAGAACTCTATAAAAACGAAAACCAAGAAGAAATCCGTCAATTCATACACCAAAACGGATTTGCCTTACTCATCAATCAAGTTCAGGGAAAACCTTGGGCAACACACATTCCGCTGGTTTTAGAATTCAATTCAGATGGAAAGGACATACTCACAGGTCATCTTTCTGCTGCCAATCCGCAAGCCCAAAATTTAAAAAATGACGACGAAGTGTTAGCCGTTTTTTCAGGTCCACACACTTACATTTCGTCTTCATGGTACGATCATGAAAATGTACCCACGTGGAATTACATTGCGGTTCATGTTTATGGAAAAATCAAAATACTCCACTACGACCAAACCCTTGAATCACTCAAAAGATTGGTTGATAAATACGAAGCCACATCCGAAAAGCCCATTCGAATCGAGGATTTATCCGAAAAAACAATGCGTCAAGCGCACGGCATTACAGCCTTTGAAATCGAAATTACTAGCATCGAAGCCAAGAAAAAACTATCCCAAAACCGGGATGAGAAAAACCATACAAACATTATTAATGAACTCGAAAAAAGAGGCGATTACCAATCGGTTGAAGTAGCCAAAGAAATGAAAAAACAAACGCAAAGATAACTGTTGATATTTCGCTTTTTATAAATTCGATATTCACATTGTATTTTTGTAGTTTTGCACTCGTTTTAAAAGTCGATCGCTCATGTTACTAACTCTTTTTTGTGTATTTGTTGCTGTTGTCCTTATTCAATCGCTTTATTACATCGTGTTTTTTGGGAAATTTTCTTTTGCAAAAAAACAAAACAATACACCCAAAAGAATTCCGATATCGGTTATTGTTTGTGCCAAAAACGAAGAAGAAAATGTGAAGCAATTTGTTCCTCTTTTGGCTGAACAAAATTATCCCGACTTCGAAATTGTATTGATTGATGATGCTTCGAGCGATGAGACACTAGAAGTTTTTGAAGCTTTCGAAAAGCAATATTCAAATATCAAACTCGTTAAAG
>CAZAJH010000334.1:0-1747 GCA_964485385.1 uncultured Flavobacterium sp. | reverse complement strand
ATACAATTCAATCGCTTTTTCAGCAAACTCAAAAGCATCATCAGTAATAAAACCATTCCAATCCAAATTACCTTTCATCGATTCTGCACCAATTGAAGTAGTAACGCTAGGTGTGCCACATTGCATGGCTTCCAATAACTTCCCTTTGATTCCAGCACCAAATCGCAAAGGAGCCAAAACAACTCTAGCTTCTTGTATCACTTTCAAAGCATCCTCCGCTCTTCCTTTAACAAAAAAATTGATTTTGGGCTGGTTCAATTGCAATACTTTTTGACTCGGATAAGCACCATGAATCAACATTCTTGCCTTTGGTACCATAGTATGGATTTTAGGCCAAATTGCTTTGTATAAAAACTGAACCGCATCCCAATTGGGCTCGTGCATAAAATTGCCAATAAAAACAAAATCATTTCGTTCTTCAAAAGTTGGTATGTTTTTAATTGGTGCTGCAAAAAGAGGTAAATAGTATAGTAAACTCTCTGAAACACCGAATTGATTTTGTAATACTTCCATCTCATACTCAGAAACCATCAATGCTAAATCACAGCGCAAAATACTGGCAATTTCTCTTTTAGCAATAGCCGAAAACAAATCATCTGAAACAAAAACTCGGTTTTCTTTAACCGCTTTCTGACGGGCATTTCGCAACAAATGTAAATCAATCGTATCCAATATTTTCAATGCATTCGGACAATTTTCACTGACTCTCCAGCCAAATTGTTCTTCCACCATAAATCGATCAAATACAACCACAGCTGGGTTTACTTCTTTTACAAAATCATCAAATGATGAAGCATTCAATTCTATGGTGTGTGTTTGAATTTGCTTGGATGCTAAATGCTCTGAAAATTCTAGATTTTGAGCTGTACTGGCAAATGTAATCGTATATCCATTCGACTGAAACAACTCCATCAATTGCATGGTTCTACTTCCAGCAGCAGATGATTTGGGTTCAGGCCAAACAAAACCTATGACTAATAAACGCTTTGAATTTTCCATAATTTGAATACCAAATACAAAGAAAAGATATAATTTTACATCCTAAATAATTTCTATTAAAATGTTAGGTTTAAAATTAAAAACAGACCCCAGATGGGCCAATATAGCCGAATCCAACTTAGAAGAAATACTCACCGATCATTGTTGGTGCGAACAAAAAGCGGCTGCCAATGCCATGTATATTATTATCAATAATTCGGAAAAAGAAGAATTGGTTACCGAAATGACCAAAATCACTATCGAAGAAATGCAACATTTTCAGATGGTTCACGATATCATTAAAGCACGTGGTTACGAATTTGGTCGCGAACGCAAAGACGATTACGTGAACGAATTGGTTAAATTTACCAAAAAAGGAGGCTCTAGAAACGATGCATTAATCGAACGCTTATTATTTGCTGCCATGATTGAAGCGCGGAGTTGTGAACGTTTCAAAGTCTTGTCTGAAAACATCAAAGACCAAGAACTAGCTAAATTTTATAGAGAACTCATGATCAGTGAAGCAGGGCACTATACTACATTTTTAAATTTTGCCCGTAAATACACCGAAAGAATCGATGTAGAAAAGAGATGGAAGGAATGGCTTGAATTTGAAGGTGAACTAATCTCACAATTTGGAAAAAGAGAAACCGTTCACGGATAATCAAACGAAAACTGTTAGCGCGAGTTAGCAGGTTTTTTTATTTGAGCATACTTCATAGACTGAAACAAGTTTAAAAACCTTAGTTTTACTATTTTGGGCGTGCCC
>CAZAJH010000333.1:0-1749 GCA_964485385.1 uncultured Flavobacterium sp. | reverse complement strand
TTTTCGAGCCATTCTTCAAGAAACGAATCCCGTCAAATATTTATGAAAAACCAAGAAAAAATTAAATACCACGAGTTTACAGGCATTATTACATATAGAAATCGACATATAACGGGTGGGCCATAAAGAATGGCGGTCTCTGTATTTATTGGATATCTCCACCAATTTTCATTCGTTCGATCTAAGTTTTTTTTTGAATGAATCACCATTTAATTCTCTACAAATCTGGGTATTTTCTCTTCCACTCGATTATATCATTTTTTTGTAATAATATGAAAAGTAAAGATTTCCAAAACCTGGTACTTTCAAAGTACGAATTTGGTGATGGACCGACAAAGATCTTTCGAGATCTCAATGGTGCCATCAGTCTTCGAACAATCGAACGCTGGTGTAAACGCATACGTGACACCGGCTGTATCGATCTATCACGATCATCTGGTCGCCCGAGAACAATCCGAACAAAAGCAACCATCCGAAAGATCAATCACCGAAAGGAGCGGCGAAAGTTTGTGTCCTCTCGAAAACTAGCCCGTGAATTGGGTATTTCTCGAACAAGTGTTCGGAGAGTGCTCAAGAATGATCTAAAACTCCAGGCCTATAAAATACAAAACGAACCATTGCTCACTGATGAGCATAAAGAAAAAAGAATAAAGTTTGCTAATTGGATACGAACAAACTTTCGAAAAGAAGACACGATGAAGATTCTGTTTTCAGACGAGAAGATGTTCGACATTGATGGAGTTTATAACTCTCAAAATGACCGGATATGGGCGGTTAATCGTTCAGAAGCCGATATCAAAGGTGGTATCCGGCAAAAACGAAAATTTCCGCAAAAAGTTATGGTGTGGCTTGGAGTTTGCTCTAAAGGTGTATCACCTTTAGTAATTTTCGAGAATGGGACAGTCGATCATGATCGCTACATCAAGGAGGTGCTTCCAGTCGCTCTCAAGTTTGGCAATAACATGTTTGGGAACAATTGGACCTTCCAGCAGGATGGCGCAAATCCACACAAACATGCAAAATCACAGGAATGGTGTGGCAAAAATTTTCCCTCATTCATTGACAAGGATCATTGGCCCCCCAACAGCCCTGATTTGAATCCATTGGATTACTGCATTTGGAACGAATTTGCACAAGCGATCGAATGGAATGCAGTGACATCTAAAAGGACACTAATTGTGGCCGTAAAACGTGCTGTAAAAAAAATTTCAAAAGATGTAGTTTTTGAAAGTTGCTCGTCTTGGACTAATCGATTATATCGATTGTCTCAAGGAAAGGGAAATTACTTAAGATAATAAAAATAAACTTTTTTGTAGAGAATTGAACAAAGAATTTTTTGAAAAAAAATCAAATCAAAAGAGCGAAATTTGGCGGAGATATTTATGAACTACGGAGACCGCCATTCTTTATGGCCCACCCGTTACTTGCTTATTTGCAAATGATTATTCCCTCAGTGAGGTCAAGACACCGTTATCAAAATTGCAGAATACGAAACAGTTTGAACTTGGAACTTTTTAATTCATAACAATTTACATATGCATATTCAAGTTTTTCTCCTTTGTTGCTTAACGTAGTTGGTCAGTTGGTAGAGGAGAATTATTGAAATGTAAGTATGAGCGAAAAAACTGTTGCTTTCAATGAAATCAAAGTTCACATACCTGCTGCAGCTCCATAGGTTGTATTGGCATGTACATCTACACCACCATATTTATCTGTTAAGATTGATCGTATAGTTGCTGGAATTCCAGG
>CAZAJH010000332.1:0-1758 GCA_964485385.1 uncultured Flavobacterium sp. | reverse complement strand
ATGAATCAACATCGCCTACAAATCGACTGTATTCCCATTGCGGTGAAGTTGTCAATCGCCAGTATATTTTATAGCCAATAATGGAATTGTCATTTGGTTTTTCCCATTTTAGTTTTGTATTGGGTTCAACCATACCACCAATGAGAACATTTTGGGGTTCGATGGGTGATGAGGCCAAACTGGCCAGTGTAATGGCATTAACCGCAGTTAACTTATTGGCATAGTCAAAGTTAACACCTTCAATCACATCGCCATAACGTATGCCATTTTCGGTTCTGATGTTTTGATGTTGTCTGTTGTAGTTTTCGTGTGCTTCCATGATACGCACACCTGCGTATCCCAAATCGTTAAAGGGGCGATGGTGTCCACCGCGGCCAAATCGATCCAATCGGTATACCAACATCGGATTCATTTCGGGCATGTAGGTTGTGGTTAATTGGTGAATGTAACGCGCCAATTGTCTCGAAATTCCATCTACTTCACCGCCATAGAAGCGTCTGTTTTTTTGCTCTTTTTCGCTAGCTGTAACCGAAGTAGGTTCTGAAAAAATTCTGAAAGTTCGGTTGTCGATTACGCCGTCTACACCTTCAATATTACCAATCATGTCGTTATTTAAAACGCCAATAATTTCCCAGTTATTTTTTTTGGCAAATTCGGCAAATCCTTTCCCACCAAATAAACCTTGTTCTTCGCCAGACAATCCCAAATAAACGATGCTATTCTCAAATTGATACTTACTCAATATTCTAGCGGCCTCAAGCGTACCAGCCATCCCCGATGCATTGTCGTTGGCTCCTGGAGCAGGATTTGTGTAGTCCATGGTGTCCGAATTTCTACTGTCAATATCTCCCGTCATTATGATGTAACGATTTGGAAATTTGGTGCCTTTTTGAATGGCGGCTACATTAACAATCCAAGTGTCTTTGGGAACGCGTTCGCCATCATTGGTTGTCACAAAATCCTTTTGATAAAAAACATGGAGGCAATTGTTGCATTCCTTGGAAACTTTTTCAAATTCTGCTTTGATCCATCTTCGGGCGGCTCCAATGCCTCTTTGGTTAGAAATGGTATCACTAAAAGTGTTTCGGGTTTCGAAATTGGCTAAAGTTCGGATATCTTTTTCAATTCTACTGGAGGAAACAGCTTCAATGATTTCATACAACCGAGCATCCGTTTGGCTCAGGGCTACTTGGGTGAATAGGAGAAACAAAAGATAGTTTTTCATGACTTTTTATACCAAATATAAAAAAATCCGCTCAAGTAAGCACTCAAACGGATTTAAAAAAACTAACTATTAAAAACTAGATAATGTCCAATTCTCTCATACACGACTTCATCATTTGGTAGGTACGTTCGATATCGTTGTCCAATCCGATGGAAAAACGAATGAGTCCATCGGATAAACCCATTGCCTTTTGTTCTTCTATGGGAATTTCACTCGAGGTTGAAGTTCCAGGAGCACTAAATAAAGTTTTGTAAAATCCCAAACTCACCGCCAAATAACCTAGATTTCTGTTTTGCATTAACTCCATCAATTCGTTGGCTTTGGCTAAATCTCCTACATCAAGCGTCATCATTCCGCCAAATCCGTATTCTGGATTGATCATTCGGTTATATAATTCATAACTCGGATGACTTTTTAAACCAGGATAAACAACTTTCAATCCATCATTTTCAAACTTTGTTGCCAAGTAAAATGCATTGTGACTGTGTTGCTTCATTCGAATGTGGAGCGTACGAAGGTTTTTTAAAATACTC
>CAZAJH010000331.1:0-1763 GCA_964485385.1 uncultured Flavobacterium sp. | reverse complement strand
CATTTTTAGCAGCAATTTTGATAGTTTTTCCAGTTTGTGGATTTCTACCATCTCTAGCCGCTCTTTTAGAAACTGACCATGATCCGAAACCTACTAAAGAAACTCTACCACCTTTTTTCAAAGTTTTTCCTACGTTTCCTAAAAATGACTCTAAAGCTAATTTTGCAGCAGCTTTTGTAATTCCTGCGTCAGCAGCAATAGCATCGATTAATTCTGATTTGTTCATAATAAATAGTTATTAATTGTTGGTTAAACATTTTTTTGTTAATCATAACAAATTTAGTAGAAAAAACAGACCGCACAAGCACTCAGCGCATTTTTTGGCGTTTTTGTTGATAACTCAACTTATTTGTTGATAAACAGACGGTTTTCAGAACAAAAAACAGGGTTAAAACCACTGCTGGTATGGTCTCAAAGCGCTTTTGATTGGGCGGAAAATACAATTCCGTTCAACAATTCGGCTGTTGTCATTCTCTTTTTTCCTGGAAATTGGATGCTTTTTACAACGAGAAAGCCATTTTTTACAGCAACCTTCATTTCTTTCTTAGTAGTGATGAGTGTTCCTACCGCAATATCATGGACTTTTGGTTCCCATTCGGTTTCATATATTTTTACATTCCATTCTGCTGTTCCGTCTTGAATATAGCACCACGCACTCGGGTAAGGCGATAATCCGCGTACTAAATTATGTATCGTCTCACCAGGTTGTTCAAAATCAATTTTGCAATTCTCTTTATTGAGTTTGTAGGCCGTTTTAATCTCAGGAGAATCGACTTGGCGTTGTGTAACTACATTGCCTTGTTCAATCAAATGCAGTGTTTCTATTACGGTTTCGCAACCCAATTGCATCAAACGGTCATGCAATTGGCCAGCATTTTCGTTGGGAGCAATTGCAATTTCCTTACTCAAAATCATCTCGCCCGTATCAATTTTATCATCAATAAAAAAAGTAGTTACACCCGTCTGGGTTTCACCATTGATAATGGCCCAGTTAATCGGTGCTGCTCCACGGTAATTGGGCAAAAGCGATGCATGCAAATTAAAGGTGCCTAATTTGGGCATTCTCCAAACAACTTCGGGCAACATTCGAAAAGCCACCACCACTTGAAGATGGGCATTCAAGCCTTGAAGCTCGGCCAAAAATGAAGCGTCTTTTAAGTTGGTCGGTTGTAACAAAGGCAAGTGGTGAGCAAGTGCGTATTCTTTTACTGCAGAATATTTTATTTTCTGGCCTCGACCAGCCGGCTTGTCTGCAGCAGTAATGACACCTACAACATCAAAATTATGTTGGACGATTGAATCTAATATGCCGACTGCAAATTCAGGTGTACCCATAAATACGATACGCAGTTTTTCTCCAAGGGTTGAATCCATTTTGATGTTATTTTTTTAAGGAATATAAATTGGTAAGACTTACGACTACTTTATCATTCTCGAGTAAATCTTGTAGTGCAAATATAATATCGTCGGAGGGAAATTGTAATTGTTTTTGAATTTCTCTTGAGTTCCAATCGTTTTTGGCTAATAAATTTAAAATGGCTTCGGTAACAGAGGGATTTTTTGGTTTGCTTTTAAGGGTGATACAATAGGAGCAAATACCGCAATTTTCATTTTTTTTCTCCCCAAAATAATTCAGTAGAAGGCGACTTTTGCATTGTTGTTGCTCCTTGATATAATAGAGCACACTTTGCAATTGTTCGTTTTTTAACCGATTTTGTGCTTCCAAGTACCTGGCAACTCGATTGATGGTTTTTTCATCTTCA
>CAZAJH010000330.1:0-1786 GCA_964485385.1 uncultured Flavobacterium sp. | reverse complement strand
TTGTTTGTATTTTTGACTCATAACAAAACGGATATGAAAACCAAATTTGTCTTTTTACTCCTTCCCGAAATCCATTTAATGGATTTAGCCGGTCCCGACCAAGCCATTCATGAGGCAATTGATTATGGTGCCGAATTCGAAATTGAATACTGCAATCTCGAGAATAACATCTCTTCTACTTCGGGTTTACCTATTGGGAACGTGAATCATTTTTCAAAAGTGCAACTCAACAAAGGTGATTTTTTAATCATTCCCGGTTCAAACGCATCCTATTTATTATCCGAAAATTTCAAGAAACAAACCGAATTGCATCAATGGATTATCGCCAATCATCAAAACGGAGTCAATATTTGTAGCATTTGTGCTGGCGCTTTTGCTTTGGCCGTATGTGGTTTGCTAGATGGAATTTCTTCAACAACTCATTTTAAACGAACCCAACAACTACAAGAATTGTATCCCAAAACCAAAGTAATAGAAAATATTTTATTCACAGAAACCAACGGAATCTATACCAGCGCAGGCATCGCATCGGGAATCGACCTGACTTTGCACATCATCGAACAACTCAAAGGAAGTCATTTTGCTCATTTAGTAGCACGCGAATTGGTCGTTTACAATCGTCGTAATGGAAATGCAGCGCAACAAAGCGAACTACTACAATTCAGAAACCACATCCACACTGGCATCCACAAAGTACAAGACTGGATCATCGAAAACATTCACCTCAAAACCAATTTGCCCGATTTGGCCGAAATAGCCAACATGAGCGAACGCAATTTTACGCGTACGTTTAAAAAAGAAACACAAATCACCGTCAACGATTTCATCACGCTCATCCGCAAAGAAAAAATCAAAGAATTACTCAAAAACCCCGATTGGTCTAGAACCGAAATAGCCCATAAAGTCGGTTTACAAAGCGAGCGTCAACTCAGTCGTATAATCAACTCTAAATAGTCATGAAAACACCACTATCTTGTGGAATGTTGCTGGTCATATTCTTAGCGACATCTCCTTTTTTTGCTCAAAACAAAACTAAAAACAACATGAAAAAAAACGCAGAAATTCCATTAGAAATCAAGCCGTCTGCTACTTCTTCGGAAAAAGATTTTGATTTTCTAGAAGGCAAATGGAAAGTACAAAATCGCATGCTCAAAGAGCGATTGAACAACAATAACGAATGGATTGAATTTGAGTCGGAACTCCACCTTCGCAAGGCAATCAATGGTTTGGGTAACGTAGAAAACTATTATTCAACATTCAATGATGCACCTTTTGAGGGCATGGCAGTTCGTTTATTCAACCCCAAAACAAAACTTTGGAAAGTCTATTGGATGGACAGTAACAACGCAACCATGGATGAAAATCCTGTAACAGGCTCATTCGAAAACGGAATCGGAAAATTTTATGCCACTGATAATTTCAACGGAAAACCCATATTGGTTTTGTACCAATGGAATGCAACAAACCCCGAACATCCTATTTGGGCACAAGCCTTCTCAACTGATAATGGAAAAACCTGGGAATGGAATTGGGAAATGACTTTGTCGAGAATCAATTAATTCTTTACTGTTTATATTAATCAAATCAATCTCGGTCTTCTGGTCGGGATTTTTTTGCTTTTTGTTTCAAGTTTTAGGTTTCAGGTTTCAAGTTTTAGGTTTCAGGTTTCAAGTTTCAGGTTTATGCTTTTTTTGGAAGCACATATTTATCATTTACAAGAACACTCGTCCCGCTTTCCGTCGCACACAGTTGCTCCTTCAACCTGCCTGCCGGCAGGCAGGTCGGG
>CAZAJH010000329.1:0-1790 GCA_964485385.1 uncultured Flavobacterium sp. | reverse complement strand
AGTAGATGGCGAAAATGCTGTGGCTCATGGTGTGAACAACCAAGCCTTGGCCGATTATACTTATACACTTGGTGTAGGTAATATTAGTGGCGCTATGGGAAGTATGGTTTTTGGTCGGTATAATGTTTTAACTGGCGGAAATCCCTCAAGTTTTTTGGTTCCCAATGATCCTTATTTTCAATTAGCCAACGGAACCAGTGATGTGAATCGTTCCAATATAATTACTGTTTTAAAAAACGGAAAAACGGGTTTTGGCAATATGAATGCGCCCCAAGCTACTATTCATGTACTAAAAACAGGAACCGATATAACCCCAGCTATTATAGAAGGTTGTCCTGTTTTTGATGACAATGCTGCGGCTACCACGGCTGGAGTTCCTGTGGGAGGTTTGTACAGAACTCCCTCTGGTGTTTTAATGGTTCGTTATTAATTTTTTGCTATGAAACTACGTCGTATTCAAATTGGGTTTTTGAGCATTTTTCTGTTTGTTTCAGCCCATGGAAATAGTCAAACTAAAACCAACAATGTAGGTCTTTTTACCAATATTGGTCTGGCAAGTTCGGTAGCTGAAATTAACAATTTGGCATCAGGAACGATAACGAACAACGGTGATTTGTATGTTTATAATCATTACACCAATAATGGAATAGTAACTTTTACGGCCGGTTCGAATGGTATGACACGAATGAAAGGTTTATTTGGAAGTCAGACTATTTCTGGTGCCAATATCATGCGTTGGTTTGATTGTGAATTAGACAATAATTTGGTTCAACCCGCGTTTCATCTGTCGAATCAAGTAAGTATTTCCGGAAATGCTGATTTTATTCAAGGCATTGTAGATAATGATAATTTTGGAGGATTACTCATTTTTGAAAACTTGGCAACACATTCCAACGTAGATGATGCTAGTTTTGTTGACGGATTTGTTCGCAAAAATGGTACCGATTCGTTTCGATTTCCTATTGGTGATAATTTACAATACCGATATGCCGCAATTTCTAATCCTACCAATACAACAGATGCTTTTTCGGGTAAATACTTTTGGGAAGATTCGAATCCGTTGTACCCGCACACTAATAGAGACAATACCATCACTTTGATTGACAATGCCGAATATTGGACCATTGAAAAAACACAAGGCGATAGTAGTGTTTTCCTAACCTTAACATGGGATGTTGACACGACGCCAACCGCTATTTATGCCGCTCCAATAGACGAAATTCATATTGTTCGTTGGGACGTCAGTCAAAACAAGTGGATTGATGAAGGTGGCGTTGCCGATGCCTCAACAAGAGAAGTAACTATGATTATAAATCCGTTAACCCAATACGGAGTTTTTACACTGGCCAGAGTAAAAAATGTACTGCCATGTAGTGGTAATAGCTTGGTGGTACACAATTTGGTTTCTTCTTCGTTTATGGATGACAAAAATGATTATTTTGCTATTGAAGGCATTGAAAATTGTCCAAACAACAAAGTAGCTATTTTTAATCGCTGGGGTGTGAAAGTATATGAAACTTCGAGTTACAATAGTAATGGGAATGTATTTGATGGCTATTCACAAGCCCGATCTACTGTAAACGAGAGTGAAAAGCTACCCGATGGAACTTATTTCTATTTTGTTGAAGTCATTGATGACCAAACAGGAACGGCGAACAAATTTTCTGGTTATTTATTCCTTAACTAGTCTAAGTAAAATACAAAAAGAGCCTCGATTGAGGCTCTTTTTTTTATATGTTAATTGAATTACAATTTCGTAATAATAAATTCTGATCTTCTGTTGGCTTGGT
>CAZAJH010000328.1:0-1798 GCA_964485385.1 uncultured Flavobacterium sp. | reverse complement strand
TGATTTTCGATTGGCTTCTAGCTTTTGATTTTGATCTCCAGTTAAAGTTGCTTGCACTTTTAAATCAGCAATTCTGGCAAACTCAGCTTTTCTCTCATCACTCAATGACGCATCAGCTAATGTTTTGTACTTTTGTTCAAACAAACGATACAAATCAGCTTGTTGTTGGCCAGTTAATCCAACCGCTTCATCTAAAGCAGAAAGTTCGTTTTTTGCTAAAACCTCTGGAGCTGCTTTTTTCTCTTGTGCGTTAGCACCTACTGACAAAGCAAAAAGCAACGTTAAAGTAAAAAATAATTTTTTCATATTCTTGAATTTTTTTTAGTAATAGATACCAAAGCTAAATTATTTTTCTTTAACTACAAAATATTTTCAACTTTATTATTTTTCTTCGACAGCTTTTCCTGCTCTTCTCTCTTTTATTTTACCTCGCATTTCGTTACGCATTTCCTTTTTTACTTCACTCCATTGCTTGTACTGCTCTTCAGAAAGAATTTTTTTCATTTTAGTTTTTGCGGCCAACTCTTCATCTGCACGCTCTTTTTTTAGTTGCGCAATTTCTTCATCCGTTGGTTTTTGTCCTTTTTCTCTTCGTTCTTTCATTTGCATTCTTTTGGCTTCTCTCGTCTTTGCCTGTTCAAGCAAAAAAACTTTTACTTCGTTTTGTTGTTTGTCACTCAAATTAAGCTCTGTTGTCATACGAGCAACCATTTTTTCAACTTGTTCTTCAGGGTTTGGTCTGTTTTTACCTTCGCCTCTTTTTCCTTGAGCAAATGTTGTCAGGCCAACCAATAGTACCATAACTAAAATTAATTTTTTCATAATGTAAATAATTAAGTGATTTATGAATAAGACTTTTCAAATTCGATTTGGTTTAATCGTTAACATAAGTTTATCAAACTATATCCAATTCGATTTGAATTAAATTGCCTTATATTAGCCAAATTAACCAATAAAAATCAAATTATGGAATCATTCGAAAACCCCAATCAAAAACCAATGTCAGTCAAAGACTGGCTGATTACACTTTTAATAATGGCCATTCCGCTTGTCGGATTGATAATGCTTTTTGTTTATGCTTTTGGCAATGGTGAAAATGTAAACAAACAAAACTGGGCTAAAGCGCAATTGATACTTTTGGCTATTGTTTTTGGATTGTTCTTTTTATTTTTCCTAATTTTTGGTTCTCTTTTTGCCGCAGCATTGGCCTCAAGTTGATTATGTATAAAAAAGGAACTCTACTGAGTTCCTTTTTTTATGGTCAAAATGATTTAATTTAGAACCACCGTTTTATTGTCGCCATCTACAACCACTTTGGTCATGCCGTGTTTGGAAAGTCCTTTCATAGCCGCATCCCATTTTTTGCCACTCAACTGCGACTTTTCTTTCAATTCGGTCAAAGGCTGGTTGTTTTCGGTTTTCAACAAATTTACAATGAGTTTTTCTTCTTCGGTTAATTCCACTTGTTTTTTTTCGGGTCGCATTTGCGGAAAGAACAACACTTCTTGTATTGAGGCGTTGTTAGTCAAAAACATGATTAGGCGATCCATGCCAATTCCCAATCCAGATGTAGGAGGCATACCGTATTCCAAAGCGCGTAAGAAATCTTGATCAATAAACATGGCCTCGTCATCCCCTTTTTCTGCCAAAGCCATTTGAGCCTCAAAACGTTCTCTTTGGTCAATGGGGTCGTTCAACTCCGAATAGGCGTTAGCAATTTCTTTTCCGCAGACCATCAATTCAAAACGCTCAGTCAAATCAGGATTATCTCGATGTGATTTACACAACGGTGACATTT
>CAZAJH010000327.1:0-1829 GCA_964485385.1 uncultured Flavobacterium sp. | reverse complement strand
GTTATTTCTAAAGCTGCCGGAACAGGTAATTTAGATGCTTTTATGAAACAAATTCAAGGACAAATAACTACAGGTAACATCGATGATGCTATTGCAGCTTGCGACAAACAAAAAGGATCAGTTGCCAACGCTATCAAATCAGGTTTAGTTAAATACCAAGAAGTTAAGAAAGAAGGCTTTAACAGCGAAGAGGCTTCAGAAATGATTCACAAAGAAGTAGAAGAGGCAACATCATTAGAGATGCCAATGTTAGAGAAAAACATGACCATTATTTCAACCATGGTAGCTTTAGGAACACTTGGAGGACTTTTAGGAACAGTGTCGGGTATGATTAAAGCGTTTGGTGCTTTGGCAACGGCAGGTACTCCTGACCAAGCAGCGCTTGCAACAGGTATCTCTGAGGCGCTTATCAACACAGCAACGGGTATCTCAACTTCGGCATTAGCTATTATTACTTACAACTTATTTACTTCGAAAATCGATACATTAACGTATTCCATTGATGAGGCTGCTACTTCAATCGTGAATACTTACCGAAGAATGAGAGGAAGCTTAAAATAGTATTTTATAATTCAATTATAAAATCTTACAATTATAAATTATGGCTAAAGTAAAATCACGAAAAACAGCAGGAGCTATCGACATGACCGCAATGTGTGATGTGGCGTTCCTATTGTTGACGTTCTTTATCCTTACCGCAACAGCAAAGGTTCCAGAACCATTAGCTGTTGACACACCAGCCTCTACTGTACAAACTAAATTACCCGAAACGGATTTAGCTACGCTCACAGTAGGAAAGAAAAAAGTTTTCTTTGGTGTGAAAGGAAGAGAAGTTCGCCTCAAAACCCTAGAGTTTATGGCGCAAAAATATAATATCACTTTTACTGAAAAAGAAAAACAAGAGTTTTCGTTGATGGAGGAGTTTGGAGTGCCAATTGAGTCATTGAAGCAAATATTGGCAATGAAAGGGTCTGACCGAAATAAAGAAGGTCTGCAACCAGGTATCCCTCACGATTCGATCAACAATCAGTTGAAAGATTGGATTTACACCGCACGTCAAGCTAATATTGATGTGGCGCAAAAAGAACTTAACTTCGCTATCAAAGGCGATGCACTAGAAGAATATCCTCAAATCAAAAAGGTGATGGATATTTTACAAGATCAGAAAATAAATAGTTTTAATTTAGTTACAGGTTTACGTGCTAAACCGAAAGTAAATTAAAACGGTAACCATTTAATACATTACAAAATGGCTGAGTTAAATACCGGCGATGACGGCGGTGGCAAAAAAGGCAGTAAAAAGGTAAGAAGTAAAAAATCCAATGCTAAAGTAGACTTAACTGCGATGGTGGATTTGGCTTTCTTATTGATTACGTTCTTTATGTTGACTACTTCGCTGTCAAAACCGCAATCGATGGATTTGGGTTTGCCTGATAAAGAGGAAGATAAAACAAAAGAATTAGACATTAAGGTGGATCAAAGGAGAACTATGACCATTTTATTGGGTGATAACAATAAAATCAAGTGGTTTCACGGGTTGTTAGAATCTCCAGAACCAGGAGGTGCTCCAACCGATGCTGTCTATGGAAAGGATGGAATTCGCAAAGAAATTCTCAAGCGCGTGAAATCAATACCTCAAGTTACTGGTGATAAGGATAAAGGCATGATTGTAATCATCAAGCCAACCAAAAAATCCAATTATCGAAATTTAGTAGATATTTTAGATGAAATGGCAATTTGTTCGGTTCCTACCTACGCGATTGTAAATGATTTTACGCCCGAAGAGCAAGCTTTGGCGGACAAGATGAACTAATATACTCTTCGAGTAT
>CAZAJH010000326.1:0-1831 GCA_964485385.1 uncultured Flavobacterium sp. | reverse complement strand
TTTCATTCCACAAATTGCCTTTCTCTTCCTTTTTATTTCTGTCTTGGAAGAAAGTGGATACATGAGTCGTGTGGTTTTCTTAATGGATAAAATCATGCGTCGATATGGTTTATCGGGCAAAAGTATTGTTCCTTTAATTTCTGGAACAGCTTGTGCTATTCCGGCCATCATGAGTGCACGAAACATCGAAAATTGGAAAGAACGGCTCATTACTATTTTGGTTACTCCATTTATCACTTGCTCGGCTCGACTACCTGTTTACGCCATTTTGATTGCTTTGATTATTCCAGAAAAAAGAGTGTTGGGATTCATTAGTTTGCAAGGTTTGACCCTAATGATTTTGTATTTATTGGGATTTGGAATGGCCATTTTCTCTGCTTTTATTTTGAATAAAATGCTCAAAATACAATCCAAATCGTATTTTGTTGTTGAAATGCCTGGTTACAAAATTCCGATGTTCAAAAACGTAGCCATCAACGTTCTGGAAAAGACAAAAGCCTTTGTTTTTGGTGCTGGTAAAATCATTTTAGCACTTTCAATAGTCCTTTGGTTCATGGGTTCTCACGGCCCCGACAAGAGTTTCGGAGATGCCGAACGCAGGGTTAAAACCGAACTTGAAACCAAAAATATTGTTTACAACCAAGAACAATTAGAAGATTACGTTAGTTCGTACAAACTAGAGCATTCTTACATCGGAATTATTGGAAAATCGATCGAACCTGTCATTCGCCCGCTAGGCTACGACTGGAAAATCGGAATAGCTGTTGTTAGTTCGTTTGCTGCACGAGAAGTTTTTGTTGGTACACTTGCAACTATTTATAGTGTAGGTAGTCACAGCGAAGAGGAAGAAACCATCAAAAACCGAATGGCAGCCGAGGTACATGCAGATGGAACACAAATATTTAGCTTCTCAACAGGTGTTTCACTACTACTTTTTTATGCTTTTGCTATGCAATGCATAAGTACTTTGGCTATTGTAAAAAAAGAAACCAACTCCTGGAAATGGCCTATTATACAGTTGGTTTTTATGAGTGCCTTTGCCTACATAACCGCCTTGATTGCTTATCAATTTTTGAAATAAAAAAAACAAGTGTTAAAGTTTTCACGTAATTAACTGAAAATAAAATCAAAAGAAAAAAATCATTTATTCTTCTTATTTTTAATTTGTCTAAATAAATATAAATAGGTAATTTTGCTCCGTAGAATTAATCTAAATAAAAATGAAATCCTATTTATCTGTACTTTTAGTGCTCACTTTATCCTTTTTAAAAGCGCAAACAAGCATTCAAAAACCCCTTGATACTATCACTTTACAAGATGTGGTTCTTGAACCCAAAAAAAATAGTCCCGAGAGAATGCCTGAAGTAAAAGAAAATGTACTCTTTTCTGGCAAAAAAAACGAAGTCCTTCGACTGAATAACATCAACGGAAATTTTACAACCAACAATGCAAGAGAAATTTTTTCAAGAATACCAGGCGTTACCATTTGGGAAAACGAAGGTTCTGGTATTCAGGTCAATGTGGGTGTTCGAGGTTTGAGTCCAAACAGAAGCTGGGAACTGAACACCAGACAAAACGGCTACGATATCTCTTCCGATGTTTTTGGCTATCCCGAAGCTTATTATAATCCACCACTAGAAGCGGTTGAAACTATTGAATTAGTTCGTGGGGGCGCTTCTTTACAATTTGGTCCACAATTTGGCGGCATGTTGAATTATGTTCTGAAGCGAGAAAATAAAAAGAAGTTTTCCTTCGAAACTCAAAATACAGTTGGAAGCTACGGATTAATGAGTAGTTACAATGCTATTGGAGGAAGGTTTAAGAAATTCTC
>CAZAJH010000325.1:0-1836 GCA_964485385.1 uncultured Flavobacterium sp. | reverse complement strand
ACCGCTGTTACCTGCCGTTTTTTTATTTTCTGTCAATTATATTTCCTTTTAAGTCAAACAATACACACGGATATTGTCCGCGACTTTTTCCAAATTCCGTGTAATTATATTCTAAAACTTTTTCGCCTTGCATAATGTAAAGTAAAACTGTATTGTCGGGTAAAAGATACCAAACAGAATTTTCTTTATTCTCTTGATTTTTCAGTTCTATAAAAATTGCTTTTTGGGCAAAGTCTTTTTCAAATCTGAAATTGCAACCGCAATACAATTGTTTGGAAACCCTTATAGCATCTTCATTTGCATAGGTCGGTTTTGGTTCTACGTTATCATACTTATTAATTCTCTCCAAAAAAATGTCGTGTTTAACCCACTGTTCAGGATTTTTATTGAAGTTGTCAATATTGTAATCGTTAATCGGCTTGTTATTGAAATAGTATATGTCAAGTTTTACTGATTGGTTTTGTGAAATATAATTCATTAAGAACTCAACTTTCTGAACTCGATTAATTATGTCTTTGTAATCCGATTTAATACTATCTCTTGAATATATTGATTTTCCTTCTTTTGTCGCTAGAAACATAATATTCACTTGGGGCATTATCAAATTATTCGTCAGCCTTGCATAATAGGTCTTTGGTTCGTTCCAGATATATCTCCCACGACCATAAACTTCTCCAATATTCAAAATCTCAAAATCGCTTTTGAGTTCGTCAAGTTCTTTAAAGTAATCAAATGCTGATAGTTCGTATAAAGTTGGTTTGTGGTAATCTATAATTTTTGTGACTAAATATTTTGTCAATTCATTTCCAGCCATCAGCTCTTGATATTGTTTTTTAGAGCCAATGATTTCAAAAAATAATTTATCTACATTTTGATTGTAATTTTTTAAATTATTACCGTCTGTCCAAGGTATCTTTTTTGTATTTGGCAATGATTTTCTTGAAGTAAAAGTATTTGTCAAAGTTCCGTTTTCAAAAATCTTTATTACGTATTCATCTCTGTATCGTTGGTGCATATGGACACAACAACCTAATTCAAGATAACTTTCAAAGTATTTTCGGTAAGTTTCAATTTGGCTTAACTTTTCAGAAATAAAATTTACTTGTTGGGTATTCCAGCCTATGTATTTATCATCATAGAATTTGAGAAGCTGTCTTGGGTTTTGCTTGATTAAAACAGTATCAATTTTTGTCTCTCTAAAAATCTGATTTATCGATTTTGTGTTTTTCAGTTCAGTTAAAAGTTGATTGACTTTCTTTGATTGCTTTATATTTATTTGTCTGGACTGATACAAATATTCTTGATTGTCAAAGTCAGTTGCATACAAGTTGTAATGAACTTCTATAGTCTGTTTGGAACTTTGTGCGAGTAAAGTTCCTGTTAAAAGTAGTAATATGATTGTATGCAGTGTCTTCATTAAAATGGCAGGTAACGTTTTGCAGCTACCCGAAGGTGGCGATTTCGGAGCACTTCGCTGTCAGCCAAGCAGAAACTTTGATAGAAGCACAAAGCTTGATTTAACCACTGAACCGCCACTTTTGGGTAGGTGCTGTTATAGGGCGTTTTTCTTTCTGTCATTATTTATTTGCTGTCAATTGTCACTGTAGGAATGTCTGCCGAAATCATTTGATTTAAGTAATTTGTTCTGTCAGCTTTAAGTGTCTTGAAGAAATTTGTAATGTCGTCACCATAGCTTCTTTTTGAGTATGCATAAACAATAATAGCTTTCTTCTTTTTAGAAATTTCTATTTGTTTGTAGCGATAAACGTTGAATTCAACAACAGTCATTTTGTCGTCTTTACTTTCTCCTAGTAAAAAGTCAACAATAAACTCTTT
>CAZAJH010000324.1:0-1862 GCA_964485385.1 uncultured Flavobacterium sp. | reverse complement strand
CATTGACCTCATTGACAGTGACACAAGTAATAAACGAACACACAAATAGAAAGCAAGATATTAAAGTTTATGAAGAGCTAGATAGTTTTATGAATGATTTGGGATTAAAATCATTGGAAAAACGAAATTGGAAAAATTTTAAAAGAAAATAAAAAAATCCAAAATGTGGTTGTCGCTAATGTCTCGAGAGTGAATAATGACGAGATCCAATTTGTAAAAGAGTACGCCAATTTATTTATAGTTAGCACAGCAACCCAATTTCCTTTTTTAAACAAATACGAAACACCCCAAACATTAGGTATCGACAGACTAGTTTTGGCTACAGGTGCTGTTTTAGCATATCCCAATAAAAACAGATTAGTTATAGATGCAGGAACTTGTGTGACGTATGATTTTATTGATGAAAATGATAATTACCTAGGTGGAGGTATTTCGCCTGGTATTCGCTTGCGTTATCAATCGCTACACAATTACACAGCTCAATTGCCCCTACTTTCAAAAGAAGATTACTTCGAACTAATAGGCTCCTCAACAGCCAAGTCAATACATTCTGGTGTTATCAATGGTTTGACCAATGAAGTAGATGGTTTCATTAACAGATATTCAGATAAATATCGAAACTTTATCATAATTTTAACGGGCGGCGATGCAGAATTTTTGGCTATGCGATTAAAAAATACCATATTTGCCAATCCAAATTTCTTATTAGAGAGTTTGAATCAAACATTTCAATACAATCAACATGATTAAAAATTTTTTTCTTAGCCTTTTATTTATCACTTCTTTTTTTTCTTTTGCCCAAGAAGGAACCTCTTCACCTTATTCTTTTTTTGGAATAGGAGATATACGATTTAGAGGCGCAATTGATAGCCGTTCAATGGGTGAAGTGGGGGTTATTCCAGATAGTATACACATCAATCTGCACAATCCTGCTATGCTTTCGAACTTAAAATTTACTACTTTTTCTGCTGCAGGTACTTTTTCTCCAACAGTTTTAAAATCAAGTACTCAAAGTGAAAAGGCTCAACGAACAACACTAGATTACTTAGCTGTAGCGATACCGTCTAAGCGATTTGTTTTGGGGTTTGGTTTAATGCCTTATTCTGCTGTTGGTTACAATTTAGTAAATAGATCAAACCCAGACGTATTCAATACGTTTAGCGGTAAAGGAGGATTAAATAAGGTATACCTCGCAGGAAGTTTTAGAATCAATAAAAACTTTAACTTTGGAGCTGAAATGCAATACAACTTTGGTGAAATTGAGACACGTAATACTACTGAGGCAAGTGTTGAAACTTTTACTAGGGAGTTAAACGTTTCCTCTTTATCAGGGTTGAATGTGAATCTAGGATTAACCCACAGCGCTAAGATTTCAAGTAAATTAGGCATTTATAGTTCTTTTAATGTTATTCCGGAAGCTCAATTGAATCTTTCCAATACACGAAATATTGCAGTAGTTCAACTTAATATCTCTGGTCAGGAGTTGGTTTATGATGATGAAGATATTGATGTTCCCAATTCAAAAATAACTATACCAACCAAAATTTCAATCGGAACAAGTATTGGCGACCAAAAGAAATGGATGCTGGGTGTTCAGTTTACCAATCAGAATGCGAGTAATTTTGGAAACAGAGTTGCCAACATTTCCAATGTTAAATACGAAAATGCTTCCAAATTTGGTGTAGGAGGGTACTACATTCCAAAATACAATTCATTCAACAGTTATTTGAGTAGAGTAGTTTACCGTGCGGGTTTCCGCTATGAAAATACGGGTTTGGTTGTGAATAATTTATCCATTCTCGACCGAGCCGTTACGCTTGGTTTTGGTTTTCCGCTTGGCGGTACTTTTTCCAACATCAACC
>CAZAJH010000323.1:0-1866 GCA_964485385.1 uncultured Flavobacterium sp. | reverse complement strand
TCATTCAATCCTGTTATAGTTACATCAACAGGAACTAATGTTATTGGTAAAACATCGACAAAACATTGTACTGGCTTCCGACCTCTTTCGTAAACTGGCTTTGAAACATCTGGGTCAAAATTTATAACATCTGCAACATCATCTAGTATCTCTTGTGTTGGAGTGCCTTTACCGTCATCTGAGTCGGCTAGTACCGCCTCTACATACAAACTTACCTTGCCTGTTTCAATATCCGTAACGTAAGGGAAAACTAATCGAACACCCTGAGCGTCCGAAGCCCAAATTCTAAAATCAGCCCTAGAACCCCCTTGTGGTTCAAACTGTATCGCATTTAAAATAGCTTGTCTGTAATTTTCTTCTGTCTCTCCTGACTTTGGTTGTTCAACTATTTCAGTTACCGTAACTGTTTTATCAACACCGATTACAGGCTCGGTAATAGTCAAATTGTTTCCTAATGCTAAATTAAATGTGGCTCCAGCACCAATTGATCGAATTTCTATTTCATCGTCCGTGCCAGTACAAACATATTGAGAATCCAAAACATAAACTTGCCCAGGGTTTAAGGTACCCTCATTTGACTTAAAAGTGATGTTTGCTCGTAAAACAGAACCAGCCACACCGTTTAAAGAAACTTTAAAAACCCCGATTGAATCAGGAAACATATTTCTGTTTAAGTATATTTTACCCATTCTTTCGAGAGTGCCACCGTTTTCCTCGGTAGTAGCTGTATCAGGAAAAACGTTGTCTTGAATATCTCTTAAAAATAAATAATTCAAATGGAACTCGCCCGATAAAACAGCAGTTATAGCACTAAATACTTTTTTTAAATAATCAGAAACAAGCCCTAGTTTATTTTTAAAGTTATTACCTATTCTTTCGTTTAACTCCTGTATTGTTGGTATTGGTCTCATATTACTTTTTCAATTATTAATTCGTTTTTTGCATTGTCGTAAACCATTTGAAATGATTTGTCTTGCTGATTTAATTTTTCAGTAAAATTAACGATTATTTTTAGGTTGTCCCTACCTAATATTTCAACATCTACAGTGAAGTCTGCTATAACTTTCAAGTAATCTAAATCGACCTTTAACGCTTCGATTATTTGAAGCCTGCCCGAACTATTTAAAGTAGTGTTTTGAATCACTCTTTCGGTAAGAGAATTGAATTGTTTTGTTGGCTCGTTTTTCCAAAGAAGCGCATTTGCCCAATAATCAAATCTTTCCTCGCCCTCTAAATATTGTGCTTTTGTACTTGCTTCAATATTGCCCCCAAACAAAGCCAAAAATATTTGTTGGTAAAAAGACTCGCCTAAAAGCAAATCATCGTTTACAATGGAAAAATCACCACCTTGACCTGTTTCAAATAGTAAAATGTCTTTTGTACTCATTATCTACTTCCTTGATTTTTTGTTGTTTTAACCTCGATACCTTTTAGATTTCTGTCGTCTACTTCCATTCCGTAATCCTCTGGCGCAGTCAAATTAATATCTAATTTACCTCCTTTAGAGTTCATCATTTCGTAAATTTTTTGCTCAGTAACAAAATCACTTCCAGCTACATTTTTTTTCCTATTTGAGTTATACAATTCAGCATTTGGATTAAATACTTTTACAGGCTTTTTGTTTTCGTCAAATATTTTACCACTTAATTTTTGCATTGGAGGTAAACTTTTGATGTAAGCATCGTTTTCCGCTTTTCTTTTACTTACATTGGCCAAAACACCTGTGGCAACAGTAGGTGTTGGTAAATCAACTTTACTAGACCCAAGAAGTTTTTTTTGTCTATTAAGTTGTGATTCCATAACATTAGTAGAGTTCATCCAAGCAGCATTACTTTTGTCCAAAGAACTAATTTGGCTACCTACCAT
>CAZAJH010000322.1:0-1891 GCA_964485385.1 uncultured Flavobacterium sp. | reverse complement strand
AATTCTTTTTTGATTACGCATTGATTGAAATTACTTGTACCAAACTTTAATCCCTTTAGCTATGAAAAAAATATACTTTCTACTGTTTATCCTACTCTCTTTTGTGGGGTATTCGCAAACCAAAAAAATAAAAACTACTGAAATTTCGGTCAATTCGCTGATTAAAGGAACTCTTTTTTCGTTGGATACAACTTCAAAAAAGCCCAACCTAGTTATTCTAATTGCTGGTTCTGGTCCGACTGATCGCAATGGAAACCAAGAATCCTCAGGCAATAACAATTCGCTTAAATTTTTGGCTGAAGGATTAACAGATAAAAAGACAAGTGTTTTTAGTTACGACAAACGGATTTTGCAACAAATGAAAGACAAAAATAGTGATGAAAAATCGTTGCGATTTGATGATATGATAACCGATGCTTGTGATGTGGTGGCTTACTTCAAATCGACAAAAGCAGTTGGTAAAATTATTATTGCCGGACATAGCGAAGGCGCGCTTGTGGGAATGATTACTGCCCAACGTACCCAAGCCGATGGCTATATTTCTTTGGCCGGTGCAGGCAGAACAATAGATGAGGTACTGATGGAACAAATTGAAAAGAACCTAACCATCTTGAAAGATGAGTCGGCAAAAGTGATGCAAAGCCTAAAAAATGGTAAAACCGTAACTATTGAAAATCCACTGATGAACCTAATTTTCCGCGAATCCGTGCAGCCGTATTTAATTTCGTGGATTGCTCTAAATCCGCAAGAAGAGATCAAAAAAATCAATGCTCCCCTATTAATTGTGAATGGAACCAAAGACTTACAAGTTCCTCAAAGTGAAGCTCTTTTATTGCATAAAGCCAATCCAAAATCGGAATTATTTATTGTTGAAAACATGAATCATGTTTTGAAAGAAATTCGAACAGATGAAGAAAATTTGGCTTCTTACTCTAATCCAAACTTGCCTGTTATGCCTGAATTGATTGATCGAATTCGCCTATTTTTGAAAAAAATAAACTAGTTTTTCCTTCAAAATGAATCGTCAAAACCAGCTAATTTTGAGGATTTTTTCATTATTTTGCGCCAAATTAGAAAAAACATGTTTAGAAAAATAATGCTCCTATCATCATTGGTTGCTTTGGTGAGTTGCACTGAAAAAAAATCCGACAAAAACTTAGAAATTTCTGGTTACATAAAAGGACTAAAGAAAGGAACGCTTTACATTCAAAGAGTAAAAGATACTACTTTGATTGATCTTGACACGATCAAGATAAATGGCGACTCTCACTTTAAGAGTGAAATGAATATTGATGAACCCGAAATGTTGTATTTGTTTTTAGATCGAGGGGTGACCAATTCGTTGGATAACAATATTCCTTTTTTTGTAGAGAAAGGTAAAGTTACTATAGAAACTACACTCGATTTTTTCACTAGTGATGCTAAAATTAGTGGTTCAAAAAATCAAACTTTGTATGAAGAATATAGAAAAGTTGCTTCACGTTATATTAACCAAGACTTAGAGTTAATTAAGAGTAGATTTTATGCTTTAAAAGACAAAAATCAAAAGAAAATAGATTCTATTGATTCGGTTCGAAATACTATAAAAGCGAGAAAATACCTTTATACAACCAACTTTGCTGTAAACAATGCTCAATACGAAGTAGCTCCCTATATTACTTTGGCAGAGATTTACGACATCAATTTAAAATACCTTGACACCATACAAAAATCACTGTCTCCTAAAGTAGCGAAATCCATGTATGGAAAAAAATTAAGTGAATTGCTTAAAGAACGAAAAGCAATAGAAAATACAAAATAGTCGAAGTGGGAAAACAGTAATTGTTTTCTCTCTTTGTATTGTTAAAAAACAAAAAAAGGAAAGCATTGTGCTTTCCTTTTTTCTGAGCCG
>CAZAJH010000321.1:0-1906 GCA_964485385.1 uncultured Flavobacterium sp. | reverse complement strand
AAAAAGCCCCAATTTCTTGGAGCTTTGCTATTATTTGTGAACCACCAATCGGAATCCTTCTCCGTGAATATTGAGGATTTCAACTTTCGGATCTTCTTTTAGATACTTTCTTAATTTGGCAATGTACACGTCCATACTACGGGAAGTGAAATAGTTATCATCTCTCCAAATTTTAGTCAACGCCAATTCGCGTGGCATCAAATCGTCTTCATAGAGCGCAAGCATTTTTAGCAATTCATTTTCTTTGGGAGAAAGTTTTATTGGTTCTTGCCCAGGATATGTGAGGAAACGAAGCTTTGAATTGAGGTGAAACTGGCCAATTTGGAACTCAAATTTCACGTTCTCAGGCTTGGATTCTGCTGATTTACGTTGGATTATGGCTTTGATTTTCATCAACAATACTTCCGAGTCGAAAGGCTTGTTTAGGTAATCGTCAGCACCCACTTTATAGCCTTTGAGCACATCTTCTTTCATGGTTTTGGCCGTGAGGAAAATGATGGGAATATCCTTATTTTTTTCACGAATTTCTTTAGCTAAAGTGTAGCCATCTTTGTAAGGCATCATGACATCAAGGATACAAAGGTCGTAATTGTCTTTTTTAAATTTTTCGAAACCTTCCATCCCATTTTTAGCTAGAGTGACTTCAAAATCGTTTAGCATTAAATAGTCTTTCAAAATCGCTCCGAAATTTTGGTCGTCTTCTACGAGAAGAATTTTTTTGTTTTCTTTTTCCATAACTTTTAATTTATCAATGGTAATTTGATGGTGAAAGTGCTTCCTTTTCCTTTTTCACTTTCTACAAAAACTTGACCATTGTGATCCTCAATAATTCGTTTAACATAAGCCAAACCAAGTCCGTGACCTTTAACATTGTGAATATCGCCTGTGTGCTCACGGTAGAATTTTTCAAAAATTCGTTTTTGAGCTGCTTTACTCATCCCGATACCTTGGTCGGCAATTTTAATAATGATAAAATCTTTGATATTCTCAGTTGTTATATGGATAACGGGAGAATTAACAGAATATTTTATCGCATTGTCCAAAATATTAACAAAAACATTAGTAAAATGAACGTCATTTAACAAAACTGTTGTTCTAGTTGCCTGAAAACTAGTAGTTATAGAACCGTTTTTATCTTCAATAATTAAATTAACATGATCGACGGCATCTAGAATTATATTTTCAATATTTTGAGATTCTTTGGAAATATCAAGCTCTTTCTTCTCGAGCTTTGATATGCGTAATACGTTTTCTACTTGCGCGTGCATGCGTTTGTTTTCGTCGCGAATCATTTGTAGATAACGGTGTATTTTATCTTTGTCTTCAATTACTTTAGGATTTTTAATAGCGTCCAAAGCTAGGTTAATCGTTGCTATTGGTGTTTTGAACTCGTGCGTCATGTTGTTGATGAAATCGGTTTTGATTTCAGAAATTTGACGTTGTTTAATCAACTGATTCAAAGCACTTGTATAGGCAATAATGATGATTAAAGTAAAAATGATCGACAAAAGCGTAATGCCAACAATCTCTTTAAATAAGAACTTCTTTTTTTGTGGAAACGTCAACAACAATTGGTATTTGGTATTGTTTTCGTTATCCAAAAAAATAGGAATAGTGTACGTGGCATATTTATCAAACTTAAAATTTTCAGATTTGATTTTTGTTGCCAAACCATTACTATAAACACTAAACTCATACGGAGTTGTTACACCATATTCTTTGAGTTCACTCAACAATAAGTCGTTGATATTCTCTTTTGTTACACGACTGTAAATAGGCATAGCTGCTGCGATGTCTTTGTACGCAATTTCAAATTGTGCGTCTTTTAGAATGGCTAGTGAACCCGACTTGTCTATAGTTAAGTTTGGTTTTTTGTCTTTTTGCATGCCCATATTGTCAAAAGGGC
>CAZAJH010000320.1:0-1907 GCA_964485385.1 uncultured Flavobacterium sp. | reverse complement strand
TTTACTAGTAAAACTATAAATGCACAAAAGGAACCCTAAAGAGTTCCTTTGTTGTACTATGTCCTATTGTACTTAGCCGTTCAGCGCTTCTGCACCACCTACAATTTCAAGAATTTCGTTGGTAATGGCAGCTTGACGAGCTTTGTTATAAGTTAATTTCAATTGGTTTCTCAAAGCCGTTGCATTATCGGTAGCTTTGTGCATGGCGGTCATACGAGCGCCGTGCTCTGAGGCGAAAGAATCGCGAACTGCTTTGTACAATTGTGTTTTTAATGATTTTGGAATCAAAGTCAATACAATTTCTTCCATAGAAGGTTCGTAGATGTAATCAACTGTTGATTTTGAGTTCTCACTAGCAACAGGAGCCAATGGTAAATATTGCTCAGTTTGTACAATTTGGGTTGCGGCATTTTTGAATTGATTGTACACCAATTCTACCTTATCGTATGCTCCTGATAAGAATAAATCGGTGATCTCATCGGCTATTTGAGCCACATTCTCAAACGTCAATTGGTCAAAAACAGCGGTTTGATTGCTGATAACCGTATTGGTCTTTTTCAAAACATCGCCCCCTTTTTTTCCTATCGCATATATATCTACTTGTTTGCCCGCATACTGATCAGCAACAACTTTTGCTTGCTTGATCACATTGGTATTAAAAGCGCCTGCTAAACCTCTGTTAGATGTAATAGCAACTACCAAAACTTTTTTGATTTCGCGTTGCGTAGTAAAATTACCTCCTACTTCACCATCGAGTGTAGCACTCAAATTTTGAAGTAACTCAGTTAACTTTTCAGCATAAGGACGCATGGCAGTAATAGCATCTTGCGCTTTTTTCAACTTGGCGGCAGAAACCATTTTCATCGCCGATGTAATTTGCATCGTCGACTGCACGGAAGTGATTCGGTTACGGATTTCCTTTAAGTTTGCCATTTTTATTATTTTAAATTATAAATTTTGAATTATAAATTAGGAAACTCCTCTAAAATTTATAATTCAAAATTTAAAATAATTTTAGTTATATTTTGCTGCGATTTCTTGAGCTGCTTTTTCTAAAACTTCGGTAATAGTGTCGTCTAATTTACCTGCCTTTAAAGCATTAAGTGTATCTCTGTGTTTGTTGTTCAAGTACTCGATGTAATCTTTCTCGAATTCTTTTACTTTATCCACAGGAACTCTTCTTAATAAGTTTTTAGAACCCGCATAGATAATTGCAATTTGATCTTCAACCGTAAACGGATCATTAACCGCTTGTTTCAGGATTTCTACGTTGCGTTTTCCTTTTTCGATTACGTTTAAAGTTGCAGCATCCAAATCAGAACCGAACTTGGCAAATGCTTCCAATTCACGGAATTGTGCTTGGTCAAGTTTCAAGGTACCAGCTACCTTTTTCATCGATTTGATTTGCGCATTACCTCCTACACGCGATACCGAAATACCTACGTTGATAGCTGGACGAACCCCAGAGTTGAACAAGTCAGACTCTAAGAAAATTTGTCCATCGGTAATCGAAATTACGTTGGTTGGAATATATGCAGAAACGTCACCTGCTTGCGTCTCGATAATTGGTAAAGCTGTTAACGAACCGCCACCTTTAACGATTGGTTTTAATGAGTCGGGTAAATCGTTCATGTTTTTCGCGATATCGTCATCGGCGATTACTTTACATGCTCTTTCTAACAAACGAGAGTGAAGGTAGAAAACGTCTCCAGGGTAAGCCTCACGTCCTGGTGGTCTTCTCAACAACAAAGACACCTCACGGTAAGCTACCGCTTGTTTTGACAAATCATCATAGATAATCAAAGCAGGGCGACCCGAATCACGGAAATACTCCCCAATAGCAGCACCGGCCATAGGAGCATATACTTGCATTGGAGCAGGGTCAGAAGCATTTGCAGCAACAATAA
>CAZAJH010000319.1:0-1913 GCA_964485385.1 uncultured Flavobacterium sp. | reverse complement strand
ACACGGTTGCTCCTTCAACCTGCCTGCCGGCAGGCAGGTCGGGGCTAATCAAGATAAACTGTATTTCAGTAAAACTTAATTGCAGTCTTTTTTTGCCTTTCCCCAGTGACTTTTGTCGTTTAAAAATCGTACAGTCCCACAAACTTACAATCTTATTATCATACAATCTTACAATCTTACAGTCCTAAAATCTTACAGTCCTACAATCTTACAGTCCTACAGTTCTACAGTCTTACAGTCCCACATTCCAAACCACACCATCTTTGTAACAAAAATAAATTTATACTACTAATAGAATATCAATCAATCAAAAAACTATGAAATTACCTAATTATGTACTTTCAGCATGGCTGTTTCTTTTTGTTACAGCCATTACTGTTGCACAAAACAAAGGAACTATCAAAGGCTCGGTAATCGACTCCGATGGAAATCCTATCGAGGCAGTGGTAACCACTTTAGTACAAAACAATAAAACTACCATCATCAAAACCGACTTAACAGGCAAAGAAGGTAGTTTTGTTTTTGATGAATTGCCCTCTGATACTTATTATGTATCGATTTCGGCCAATGAATATCAAAGTTACATGAGTAATCCAATCCGTATTACGGAACCAAATCAGATTATTGAATTACCGAAAATCATTCTGAAAAAAAACGAATCCATCCAACTCAATGAGGTAAAAATCGATAAGAAAGTTCCTTTTGTGGTTCAAAAAGTGGACAAAACCATCGTTAATCCTGATGCTTTGATTTCAAATGCTGGTGGAAACGCACTTGATGTTTTATCCAAATCACCTGGCGTTACCGTAGATGAAAACGGTAATGTAAAACTCAGAGGAAAATCGGGCGTAACAATCTTTATCGATGATAAACCCACTTATTTAACAGGGGCTGAACTTGAAAATTACCTTAAATCGTTACCTTCAAGCGCCATCAAACAAGTCGAAATCATGACCAATCCGCCTGCCAAATACGAAGCTTCTGGCAATGGTGGTATCATCAATATAATTACGAGAAGAAGCAAACTCAAAGGCTTCAACGGAAATGTGAGTCTGAATTACGGCCAAGGAAAATATGCTCGGACTGCAGATAATTTGAATTTGAATTACAATACAAACAAGTTTAGCGTTTTCTCTAACTTAAGTTATTCCAACACCGAAGCGTACCACGATTTAACCATACAACGTCGGTTTAAGGACGAATGGGGCAATTTGGAATCGAGTTTTGAGCAAAACACGTATTTAAAAGTCAACCGACAATCGTATAATGCCCGGATTGGTTTTGACTATTACTTGTCCGAAAAAAGTACCATCGGAATTGTCGCAAAAGGATTGAGTAATCCAAATAGAAATCCGCGTTACAATTACGCCACTATCAAAAATGCAACTGGTGCTGTTGAAAAGATTGTGACTGCCGACAACAACGAAAATGTTGACTTCAAAAACGGAACCGTAACGCTCAATTTCCGTCATCAATTTGCCAAACCCGAACAATTATTTACTACCGACATTGACTATGTTACCTACGAGTCAACCATCGATCAATTGTACAAAAACGCCATCACTGATTTGGTTGGTCCAGACACGAATAGTGACATTCAAAACGGAAATCTTCCCTCTAAAATCACTATCTATGCCGTAAAAAGTGACTATTCCACTCCCTTGAAAAACAATGCCAAACTCGATTTTGGAGCCAAAGTAAGTTCGACCAAAACCGACAACAATGCCATTTATACGATAACGCAAAACAATAGCACCCGTCCAAACTACGATTTGAGTAACCACTTTTTGTACGATGAAATCATCAGCGCTGCTTATGTAAACTACACCAAATCATTCAAAAAAATAGACGTTCAAGCAGGCTTACGTTTCGAAGATACTCGACTTAGAGGAGAGCAATTGGGCAACCCAAAC
>CAZAJH010000318.1:0-1924 GCA_964485385.1 uncultured Flavobacterium sp. | reverse complement strand
AAAAAGCATTCATATTCGACCTCGACGGCGTAATTGTTGACACAGCCAAATACCATTTCTTGGCTTGGCAAAAATTGGCGCAAGAATTGGGTATCGAATTTACACCCGAACACAACGAAGAATTAAAAGGAGTGAGCCGTGTTCGATCATTGGATATCATCCTAGAATTGGGTGGAATTCAAGCTTCTCAGGAAGAGAAAAACAAATGGCTCATTCAAAAAAATGAAGAGTATTTGTCTTATTTGGTCAACATGGACGAAAGCGAAATTTTGCCTGGAGTACTTCCCGTTTTGCATTATTTAAAAGACAAAAACCAACTAATAGCGCTTGGGTCGGCCAGCAAAAATGCCCGACCAATTCTTGAAAAAACCGGAATTTTAGCACTCTTCGATGTTATTGTAGACGGAAACGATGTATCAAATGCCAAGCCCGATCCTGAGGTGTTTATTCGGGCCGTACAATTACTAAATGCCCAAAATGAAAACGCTATTGTTTTTGAAGATTCGGTAGCGGGAATTCAGGCGGCCAATAGCGCCAATATGACAAGTATTGGGATTGGAGACGCTTCTATTTTACAGGAGGCAAAATACCATTTCCAAGATTTTACTTTTATTGATGTTTCGTTTTTAGAAGCTTTAATAAATTGAAAGATTGAAAGATTGAAAAAATAGTGATTTAACGAATTAACATATAAAGCGTAAAATTTTTAAATGTTTAAATTTTTAAATCTTTAAATTAAAATAAACATGAACCAAGATTATATACAACCTAACCATTGGTCCATCATTGAAGAAGGATTTGATGCCGAAAGAGTAAAGTCATCGGAAAGTTTGTTCAGCATCGGAAATGGTGCTATGGGACAACGAGCCAATTTTGAAGAACACTATTCTGGAGAAACATTCCAAGGAAGCTATATCGCCGGAATTTATTACCCTGACAAAACCAAAGTGGGTTGGTGGAAAAACGGCTATCCTGAATATTTCGCCAAAGTACTCAATGCTCCGAATTGGATTGGAATTGATATTGAAATTAATGACGAAAACCTAGATTTAGCTCGATGCCAATCGGTTCGCCATTTCAGACGCGAACTCAACATGAGAGAAGGAATTTATTACCGCTCCTTTGAAGCTGTTCTGCAAAATGGCTCAGAAATTTCGGTAAAAATTACGCGTTTCCTTTCGTTAGACATTGACGAATTGGGTGTTATCAATTATGAAATAACCCCTTTGAACGGTAAGGCTAAAATAGTTTTCAAACCCTATGTTGACGCAGGCGTGCACAACGAAGATGCCAACTGGGAGGAAAAATTTTGGGAACCACTTCGTATACATCATGCAGAAAATTGTGCTTTTGTAACGGCTCGTACTTTCAAAACACATTTTACAGCTACCACTTTTATGCAAAACACCATTTTAGTTAATGGTAGTGATGCCAACTGTTTGCCTTTTAACATAGAAAAAAACAACGAAAAAATCCAATTTACTTACGAAATCAATATCGAAAAAGGACAAGTTGGAGCCATACAAAAATTGGGTGGTTATACCGTTTCGATGAACCACGAAGACACACAAGCTGCGGCTCAAAATATCATTGAAGACGGATTAAAAACGGGGTATTCAAACCTTGTAGAAAACCAAAAGCAAGCTTGGGCCAAAATCTGGGAAATGAGCGATATTACTATTGATGGCGATGTCAAAGCACAACAAGGGATTCGCTTTAATATCTTTCAACTAAATCAAACGTATTTGGGTAAAGATTCGCGATTGAATATCGGTCCAAAAGGATTTACTGGAGAAAAATATGGCGGATCTACATATTGGGACACCGAAGCCTATTGTATTCCTTTTTATATGGCCACCAAAGACCAACAAGTTGCTAGAAATCTATTAGCTTATCGATACAACCAATTGGACAAAGCCATCGA
>CAZAJH010000317.1:0-1939 GCA_964485385.1 uncultured Flavobacterium sp. | reverse complement strand
CATTATTGGGTTTACCGAAGACGATGTCGTTTCTCAAGATTTTGTGGGTGATTCTAGAACATCAGTAATTGATGCAAAAGCCGGAATTGGTTTAAATTCAACTTTCTTTAAACTCGTTTCTTGGTACGATAACGAGTACGGATACTCAAGTAAATTAATCGATTTATCGGTTCACGTTGCGGGTTTAAAATAAATACTATATTTACAAATCCTATTCGCAATTAGGTGGATAGGATTTGTTATTTTTAGGAGCTTTTTCCCGCTATCGCCTTTATCTTTTTATTGCTTATCATCTTGAGCGCAACAGAAAGGCTTTTCTTAAAGCAATAAAAAGGATATCGGCTTCTATCGGGGCTAGGGCAACATCAAACTAAACAAACCAACCAAACACTAAAATAATAATGAAGTTACTCGTAGACAGCGGTTCAACCAAAGCCGATTGGATTGCTATAGATGATAGCGGTAAAGTGCTTTTTACTACACAAACTTTAGGATTAAATCCAGAGGTACTCGACAAAGAAGAAATCATCCACCGCCTTGATGATAAATTCGATATCGAACACAACAAAGACAAAGCAACACACTTGTTTTTCTACGGCGCTGGTTGTGGCACCGATCGGATGAAAGATTTTCTCACACTCGTTTTCAAAGAATATTTTACCAATGCAGCCATTTCGGTACATGAAGATACGTATGCAGCGGTTTATGCTACAACTCCCAAAGACGAACAAGCCATTGTTTGTATTTTAGGAACGGGTTCAAATTGCAGCTATTTTGATGGAAAGGTGCTGCATCAAAAAGTGCAATCGCTTGGCTATATTGCTATGGATGATTGCTCCGGAAACCGTTTTGGTCGCCATTTATTAAGAGGTTATTATTTCAACAAAATGCCCAAAAAAATGGCCTTGGAATTTGAAGAAGAGTACAACCTCGATGCCGATTACATTAAGCACAACTTGTATAAAGAACCCAATCCAAATGCGTATTTGGCCACTTTTGCTAAGTTTTTGATAAAGCACAAAGACGATCCGTTTTGCAAAGAAATTATCAAAGCAGAAATGAAAGATTTTGCTGAAAATTACATCATGCAATTCGATAATTGCCACGATGTTTTGGTTCATTTTGTGGGTTCGATTGCTTTTTATTTGAAAGATGAATTAGAAGAAGTTTTAGAACAATACGACATCAAAGTGGGCAATGTGCTTCGCCGACCAATCGATGGCTTAATTGCTTACCATATTTTA
This sequence comes from uncultured Flavobacterium sp., assembly GCA_964485385.1. GTDB lineage: Bacteria > Bacteroidota > Bacteroidia > Flavobacteriales > Flavobacteriaceae > Flavobacterium. The sequence continues at coordinate 695 of CAZAJH010000317.1, read as the reverse complement.
AATAAATAATTATCCGAACAGGTTGCCAAAACCTGTTCGTTATTTTTAATACTAACCAAACGAAATTCAAAACTTGTTTGGTTTTTTTATTACTTATATTCGTAAAAAAATAGTAAATGGAAATCGCCATCATAGCCCACGACGGAAAAAAAGCCGATATGGTTCAGTTTTTAAACCAAAACAAAGCCATTCTTCTAAAAGAAAACATCAAAATTATTGCTACAGGTACAACAGGAGGTAAGGCTGAAGCAGCCGGATTTAAAGTCAAAAAAATGTTGTCAGGACCTCAAGGCGGAGACGCGCAAATTGCGGCTCGCGTTGCCGAGGGAAAAACCAAAATGGTATTATTCTTCAAAGATCCCAATTCAAGTCATCCACACGAACCCGATATCAATATGTTGATTCGTATTTGCGACGTTCACAATGTTCCATTAGCAACTAATGAAGCAACCGCACAACTGTTATTACTGGGTTTGGATGAAATGAAGTAAACTTAACTTTTTACTTTGACAACATAAGTGCCTATTATTTTGTTATTTGCAATAATATGAACGTCGTAATTCCCTTTTTTTTCAAAAGAATGATTAAATTTAATTAATCCATTACGGTCATTTTCTATTTTAGGAGTTACTATTTTAAAGTCATTTCTTGAAAAAGTATGCAGAGAAACGGAATTTACTGAAACATATTCTGGC
>CAZAJH010000316.1:0-1945 GCA_964485385.1 uncultured Flavobacterium sp. | reverse complement strand
TGCGTCATCATTTCACCCACTTTATAGTCGCCATTGATGAGACATGAAATTCCTTCTGGAAGGTTGTTTTCTTTCAATACCTCAGCGATGATGTTTTGACAAGCGATGCCACACAAAGGTGTTTTCTCAGACGGTTTCCATACGCAAACGTCACCGCAAATCCAGGCCAAAGCGGTGTTCCATGACCAAACTGCCACTGGAAAGTTGAAGGCTGAAATAATGCCGACAACGCCTAGCGGATGGTATTGTTCGTACATGCGGTGTCCCGGACGTTCCGAATGCATCGTTAATCCGTGTAATTGACGTGACAGACCAACTGCAAAATCGCAGATATCGATCATTTCTTGTACTTCGCCATAGCCTTCTTGGAGTGATTTACCCATTTCGTACGAAACTAGTTTTCCAAGCGGTTCTTTGTATTTTCTAAGTTTTTCTCCAAATTGACGCACGATTTCTCCGCGTTTGGGTGCTGGCATTAGTCTGAATGTTTTGAACGCTTCGGTAGCGGTTTGCATTACTTTTTCGTAATCGGCAGCGGTAGTGGTTTTTACTTTTCCGATGAGTTGGCCATCTACGGGTGAATAACTCTCGATAATATCCCCGTTTGAAAAGTGATTATTTCCTGTAGAAGTTCCTTCGTTGATGGCTTTTACGCCGAGGATTTCTAAAGCTTCGGTCATGCCGAATTGTTGCGCAATTGTTGCCATTGTATGTTTATTTGTTTGTATTTGTTATTTGCGATGCAAAAATAGTGGATTTATGAAATAAATGATATGATTTTTACTGGTATTTTGTGTTGGATCGAGTTAAAGAAAGTTATTACACAGAGTAACACAAAGATTTATTGAGATTCACAAAGTTTACGGAAATGGTTATTGAACCACTTGGTGCCATTAGCCCTGATGGAAATGGAAAGCCCGGAGCCAAAAAAACGAGCAGTACTTGATTTAAAAAAGCGACCAGCGGAAGCTCTTTTTGGAGCTTGGAAAAATGGATTTTTAGAAACAAACCCTGCCTACCGGCAGGCAGGTTGTAATGGACAGCTGGATGAGCTACTGAAAAATGTAAACCATATAAGGAATAGAAGGTCATTTAAGTGTTTCTTTTATGCCTGATAGAGTTGGTAAGGTAAATGTTAGGAACGATTTTGGTTTTTATTGGCTACAAATTTGGGATTGGCTTCCATGATGGTCCCACAGTTTTTACAAGTTCTTAAGTCTTCTGAATTATAGTAATGCTCGAAATGGGTTAGAAAATCTTTTTCGATGTTGTGCAACTCAAAATACGCTTCGTGCAGTTTGTGGTTGCAGTGGTCGCAAAACCAAAGTAAGCCGTCAGTGAAGCCTTTTCCGGCGCGTTTGCGTTCGATAACCAAACCGATTGAACCTTCCGTACGGTTGGGCGAATGCGGAATTTTGGCTGGCAACAGAAACATATCGCCTTCGGATAGTTTCATGGCTTTCTTTTTGCCGTTTTCTTGAATGTATACGGTAATTTCGCCTTGAAGTTGGTAGAACAACTCTTCGGTTTCGTTGTAGTGGTAATCTTTGCGCGCGTTAGGTCCGCCAACAATCATGACGATATAATCGCCCGAGTCTACATACAAATTTTTGTTGGCTACAGGTGGTTTGAGCAAGTGCTTATTTTCTTCAATCCATTGGTTGAGATTGAATGGTTTTGGAATGGACATAGTGGAAATTTTAGTGTAAAGTTAAAAATAAAAAAGTCCCAATTTTCATTGAGACTTAAAATATTATTTGACTTCTTTGAGCAGGTAAATGTATACCGGAAAGTGATCACTAAAACCGGGTTCGCTGAGTGAATTTCGGAGCGGATAGCCTTTGTATTGACCAGTGGTTTGAATGAGGTAATCTTTGTTGAAAACACCTGCTTTCCAATAGCGAAATGAGGAAAAATCTTTGCGAATTAAGGGTTCGGAGACCAT
>CAZAJH010000315.1:0-1959 GCA_964485385.1 uncultured Flavobacterium sp. | reverse complement strand
TCTTTTCCATAAAATAGGCAAAAACGCGCGCCATTCCACAATTGGAAATAAAATCGGGAATCAAGCTAATTTTGCTATCCGTTTCTTCCATAATAGGGCCAAAGAAAATTTCTTTGTCGGCAAAAGGGACATTGGCGCCGCAAGAAATGACTTCCAAACCAGAGTTGATCATGTTGTCCAATTGCTCTTTGGTAACCAATCGAGACGCTGCACAAGGTGTAAATATTTGAGCACCAATATGCCATATTTTTTGGTTGATTTCGTCAAATGGAATCATATTTTCGGCGACTAATTTATTGCCGTCTTTGTTGAGAAATAAGCGTCTGATTTCTTCAAATGAGTAGCCATTTTCATTAATTACACCGCCATCACGATCAATAATTCCTATGATTTTTACGCCCATTTCGGCCAAATAAAAAGCAGCGGCAGATCCTACATTACCAAAACCTTGGACAATGGCTTTTTTACCTGTAACTTCGCCGCCATACGTGTTGTAATAATGACGAACGGCTTCGGCCACACCATAGCCAGTAATCATATCAGCAATAGTGTATTTTCGGAGAACATCAGGTGAAAATTTTGGATTTTCAATTACCTTTATAACACCTTGACGCAATTGGCCAATTCGGTTGATTTTATCGGCTTCGGTGGGCTTGAAATGACCGTTGAAGACCCCTTCTTGCGGATGCCAAACCCCACATTCTTCGGTAAATGGAATTACTTCGTGAATTTCATCCACATTCAAATCGCCACCTGTACCGTAATAACTTTTTAGCAATGGAGAAACCGCTTTGTACCAACGTTGCAACACTTCTTTTTTTCTTGGATCGTTGGGGTCAAAGTTGATGCCTGATTTGGCGCCACCGATGGCTGGGCCAGAAACCGAGAATTTCACTTCCATGGTTTTGGCTAACGACAATACTTCGTTCATGTCTAGTCCCTTTCGCATGCGAGTTCCACCTCCAGCAGCACCGCCACGTAAAGAATTTATTACTGTCCAACCTTCTGCATCGGTTTCCGAATCTTTCCAATTAAAAACGATTTCAGGTTCTTTATTTTCAAATTTTTTGAGTAGTTCTTTCATTTTTTTGCTGAAATGAATCAGTGTTTATTAGTCGTTTAGTTTGTGATGCAAATATAATTGATAGTTCAAGAATTAGCACTGATTTGTTTTTATTTTTGATTATTGTGCAAGAAAATTACAATTATACCAAATCTAAATGGACATTTGATTGCAACGAAGTTGGTCGTATTTTTTCGTTTTTTTGCCGAAGAATTCTCTGTAATAGAGTGTTTTGTCTGATTTTTTTGCACTTCAACGATTTTTTTAACATTACATCGATGTAGTTGAAAATCTACAACTTACAGTTTTTTTTTAACGATTTTAAATGTACTTTTACAAGCTAAAAATCTTTCAAAAAAATTCTGATTATAATTACAAATTAATAGTTCACTAAAATGAAAAAAATAGTACTACTTATTCTTCTTCTTTCAAGTTATTTTGGTTTGTCGCAAACCACTTATGATTGGATGAGTACCGCGCCTGATGGCAATTGGAGACAAGGTGCATCAGGAGCAAGATGGTTTGGTGGAGCTTGTGGTAGTGGTTGTTTTGATGAGCCTGGTTTTGGAATACTAAGGTTCAATAACAATGACCAATTGAACATGACCAATAATGTTCCTGGCACCTACAACATTCATCAAATTATTTTTGGATCATTTAACACCTCCAATAGATCGATTGGAAATTCAGGAGCGAACATTGTTCGTTTTTTTGATAACTCGGGTTCGGATCCAAAAATTGAGAACCAATCAACGGGTAGCCATACGATTAGCTTTAATATTTTGGGAGATGGCGATGCAGCTGACCCTCTGGAAATTAATCCTGTTAGTGGCAATTTGACCTTTAACAATACGATCGGTAACCAAGGAAGTCCAATTGACATATACGGGAATAAT
>CAZAJH010000314.1:0-1978 GCA_964485385.1 uncultured Flavobacterium sp. | reverse complement strand
TTTCTATATATAGTGCTTGAGCGTGCCTAGTATACCGACGGACTTTCTATATATAATGTCTGGGCGTATACTATATATAGAAAACATTTCTAAACTCAATTCTACAACCATTTGAGATTACCACAGTTGGAACGTTTTTTATACTACGAATTAAAACCCTCTTGAATACAAGGCACTTTCTCATTAGCCCCGATGGCAGCGAGCTACCGTGTAGCGCGAACAGCCTTTAGATTTGTTCATTGAAAATTTTGTAATTTTAATAACAACCAAAACTGACAAAGTTAACCAGGCGAACAGCAAAGCTTTAAGACTTATTTCCCGATCAGGACTTTGTCAGTTTTATTGAATCAGTATCAAATAGTTATTCAGTCTTTAAGGACTATTATCAAGGTTTGGATTTAGTATTCAATGTTTTGGTTGCTAACTTTAAAAATCTTTTATATGAGTAAATTTAGTAATTTTTTAGGGATTGATGTGTCAAAAGAATATTTTGATGCAGCTATTATTTTGAATGGAGATAAAACCCACAGGCTTCATAATCAATTTACAAACGATGTTAAAGGCTTAAAAGAATTGGTTAAATGGTTGTTTTCAATTGACGCAACTAATCAAAACACTTTAGTCTGTTTGGAACATACTGGAATGTATAGTAAAATCATTATTCACCATTTGCTATCAAAAGAATTTAATCTTTGGGTAGAAATGTCATTAAAAATCATTAGAAGTATTGGAGTTCAAAGAGGTAAAAATGACAAATTGGATGCAGAAAGAATTGCATTTTATGCATTTAAAAATCAAGAAGAAGCTCAAGTTTATCAACCACAAAGAGCAGTAATTGAGCAAGTTAAAAAGCTAATGTCTCTTAGGGAACATTTGTTAACAACAAAAGCAATGCTGATTAGAAATACTAATGAATTAAAGAGATTTGAACCCAAATTATCAAAAATTCATGCGAAGTATTCCAAAGCTACACTTAAAGGTATAGAAACCGATTTGAAAAACATTGAAATTGAGTTAGAAAGCCTTATTAAAACAGATGATAATCTTTCTAATATTTTTGAAAAAATTACTTCTGTTACAGGGGTTGGGAAAGTAACAGCATTGTTTTTAATTTGTTACACTAATGAATTTAAAATGTATCAAACGCCTAAACAATTAGCCTGTTATTGTGGCGTTGTACCCTTTGAACATACCTCAGGAAAATCAGTAAGAGTAAAACCTAGAGTACATTATATGGCCAATAAAAAATTAAAAAAACAACTTCATATGTGTGCTTTATCAGCCATAACAAGTGATCCAGAATTGAAGCATTATTTTGAGAGAAAAGTAGCAGAAGGAAAGAGTAAAATGTTAGTAATTAATAATATAAGGAATAAAATAGTACATCGCATTTGTGCATGTTTGAGAGATAACAAAGCATTTGAGAAACGACAAGTAGCATAAAAAACTAAAAATAATGTGATAAAAAATAGAGGTAAATCAAAAATTACCTCAAGAAATCTATTGTCTTAATCGAATAAAAACATTGAATAATTGTCAAAAAAACAACGAAAAAATTATCAATTTTATTTTGGAAATATCATAGTAATCGGGAAGGCACTTCTTGAGTGAAGACGTCGTTGTGCTACAAAAAAAAGCCTTCTCAATTAAAATTAAGAAAGCTTTTTTCAACTAACTAACAAATATTCTATTTCAAGAAACCACCGCCAGCGCCTTTTTTCTCTACGTTGATATCGGTATTTTCCTTTTGTAATTTCAAGTTTCCAAAGTTGTAGGTCAATGAAATTCTGAAGGTTCGGGTGTCTTGTTTTTGATAAAAATTGGTTTGCAAATTGGTAGAAGAAATCAAGGCATTGATTTCATTACTATTGAATACATCAAAACAATGCACGCCAATTTTGAGGTTTTTATTCATAAAATCTCGAGTAAATGAAATATCAAACTGCTGTATGGGTTTGTCAATTTGATAAATTTCCCA
>CAZAJH010000313.1:0-1992 GCA_964485385.1 uncultured Flavobacterium sp. | reverse complement strand
ACGATTTGTTTTTATTTTTAAAGGTAAAAACGAAGTCTTGTGCTTTGGTATTTTTGGTATCGATGGTGACAAAAACATAATTTGGATTTTCTGTTTTTTGAATGCCTTTGATCACGATTCCGTTGGATGCAGCGATGTCGTTTTGGGCAATATTTTTACCGTAGAACATGATTTGCACTTCAGACAAATTCATGTCACTCCACCAAAAAGGCGGCTCCATGCGATCAATTTGTCCGAACGAATAAACAGAAAACAATAAAAAAAAGAAGAGATTTTTCATGAGTTTTTTTTAACTATATAAGGCATGTAAGAACACATAAGAGAAGCTTAAATGAACTTAAATGCCTTATATGGTGAATTAATAGTTAAACCGTTACCAAGCTATTCGGCTCGACCAAAATTTCTTTACCATTTACAAAAACGGTAATTTCTTTGTCGCCTTCGAGTGAAAAATTGGTTTCGTTTTGGTGAACCGAAACCTTCAGAATTTGGTTTCTAAAATTAATTTTGAACGAGTACCCTTGCCATTGCTCTGGGATTCGTGGCTCAAAATGCAAATGGTTGTTTTTAACGCGCATGCCGCCAAAACCTTCAACAATACTCATCCAAGTTCCAGCCATCGAAGTGATGTGTAAACCTTCCTCTACTTCTTTGTTGTAATCATCCAGATCCAAACGCGAAGTTCTCAAATAAAACGTGTAGGCTTGCTCCATTCGACCCAATACGGCGGCTTGAATGGAATGGACACAGGGAGATAGCGAACTTTCATGAACAGTAAAGGGTTCGTAAAAGTCAAAATGTTTTTCCAATTCTTCTTTGCTAAAGTGATCCTCAAAAAAGTAAAATCCTTGCAAAGTATCGGCTTGTTTGATGTAAGGCGAACGTAAAATGCGATCCCAAGACCATTTTTGATTAATTGGTCGTTGACTTTTATCCAAGTCGTGTACTTTTACCAATTCTTTGTCTAAGAAACCGTCTTGTTGCAAGTAAATACCGAGTTCTTCCGAATACGGAAAATACATATTATCGGCAACAGCCTTCCAATGTTGGATTTCAGCAGTTGACAATTTCACCTTATTCATAATGCGAACAAAGTCAACATTGTATTCGTTTTCTACCTTGTTAATTTGTTCAATGGCATAATCGATACACCATTTAGCTAAATAATTCGTATAGAAATTGTTGTTGACGTTGTTTTCGTATTCATTCGGTCCTGTAACACCCAAAATCACATATTGATTTCTATAGGTAGAATAAGTTGCTCTTTGGTGCCAAAAACGCGCAATTCCGATCAACACTTCCAACCCTTTTTCGGGAATGTAACTGTAATCGCCAGTGTAGCGATGGTAGTTGTAAATAGCGAAGGCAATGGCACCATTGCGGTGGATTTCTTCAAAAGTAATTTCCCATTCGTTGTGGCATTCTTCTCCATTCATAGTTACCATCGGATAGAGTGCTGCCCCGTTTTTAAAACCGAGTTTTTCGGCATTTTCAATGGCTTTATCCAGTTGATTGTAACGATAGGTGAGTAAGTTGCGCGCGACTTGTTGATCTTTGGTAGCCATGTAAAAAGGAATACAATACGCTTCGGTATCCCAGTAGGTAGAACCCCCGTATTTTTCACCTGTAAAAAGGAAGAAAGGCCACGCATAGAAGAGTCCACACTGGTAATTGACGATTATTAATAATATTTCAAGATAACGATGCGAAAAACATCAGCCCTCATCTTAATCCTCTTCTTCGTGGCCGTTAACTCCCAAATCTTCCCTAATCAGGTCGCCCAACAGTCCTACCAGCGTCCATGCCTAGCCTTCAAGGCCGGATACTGCGTCACCTGCCCGCTGAACTATCACATGTCCCAAAATCAATGCATCCTCAACGTCACAGGCTGCCTCTAGTACTCCACCAACTCCTCTGGCTTCGAGATCTGCGCTCGCTGCGATCCCACCATCTCCAACCCCGACGGAAACGGTGGCTGCAATCTGACAGTTT
>CAZAJH010000312.1:0-2014 GCA_964485385.1 uncultured Flavobacterium sp. | reverse complement strand
GAAAGAATTGGGTTTTCAATAATTTCACCACCACCAGCAGTTGATTTTTTCGGCTTAGCCATCAAACCACGCATACCGGTTAACTGGCGAATTTGCTCTTTCGAACCACGCGCTCCAGAATCAAGCATCATGTACACCGAGTTGAAACCTTGTTGGTCTTCACGGATATTTTTCATGGCTAATTCTGTTAGCAAAGCATTGGTAGAAGTCCAAACGTCAATTACTTGGTTGTAACGCTCATTGTTGGTGATAAGACCCATGTTATAGTTCATGGTAATTCCTTCCACTTGTTCACGAGCATCAGCAATCAAATCGTCTTTTTTCTCAGGGATGATAATATCACCTAAAGAGAACGATAAACCTCCTCTAAATGCAAATTTATATCCCATATCTTTCATGCTGTCAAGGAAAGCTGCCGTTGTAGGAACATCAGTTACAGCAAGGATTTTTCCAATGATATCACGTAGCGATTTTTTAGTTAATACCTCATTGATATAACCTGCTGCTTCTGGCACTACTTCGTTAAACAATACTCTACCAGCAGTAGTTTGGATGATTTTGTATACTAATTCTCCATTTTCATTAAAATCTTTCGCTCTGATTTTTACACGAGCGTTCAATTCTAATCTACCTTCATTCAAAGCAATATTTACTTCTTCAGCAGAGTAGAATGTTAGGCCTTCACCTAAAATTTTATGATCGGGAGTAGACAAACGCTCTTTGGTCATGTAGTACAGACCCAAAACCATGTCTTGAGAAGGAACCGTAATTGGCGCACCATTGGCTGGATTCAAGATATTGTGTGAAGCCAACATTAACAATTGAGCTTCCAAAATAGCTTCTGGTCCAAGTGGCAAGTGAACTGCCATCTGGTCACCGTCGAAATCTGCGTTGAACGCCGTACACACCAATGGGTGCAATTGAATTGCTTTTCCTTCAATCAATTTAGGTTGGAAGGCTTGAATACCCAAACGGTGTAACGTAGGAGCACGGTTCAGTAATACCGGATGTCCTTTGATTACGTTTTCAAGAATATCCCAAACTACAGGTTCTTTTTTATCGATTATTTTCTTAGCCGATTTAACGGTTTTCACAATTCCCCTTTCGATTAACTTACGGATTACGAATGGCTTGTACAGTTCGGCCGCCATATCTTTTGGAAGACCACATTCGAATAATTTCAATTCTGGACCTACAACAATTACCGAACGCGCTGAATAATCCACACGTTTTCCTAATAAGTTTTGACGGAAACGACCTTGTTTACCTTTCAACGAATCCGAAAGTGATTTTAACGGACGGTTAGATTCGGTTTTAACAGCAGAAGCCTTACGTGTGTTGTCGAATAATGAATCTACTGATTCTTGCAACATACGTTTTTCATTACGCAAGATTACTTCTGGTGCTTTGATCTCCATCAATCGTTTCAAACGGTTGTTTCGAATGATTACTCTTCGGTACAAGTCGTTCAAATCGGAAGTAGCAAAACGACCTCCATCCAGTGGAACTAACGGACGTAATTCTGGTGGAATAACAGGGATTACTTTTAAAATCATCCACTCTGGACGGTTTTCTCTGTTCAAGTTCGACTCACGGAACGACTCTACTACTTGTAATCTTTTTAACGCTTCTGTTTTTCTTTGCTTTGACGTTTCGTTGTTAGCACTATGACGCAATTCGTAAGATAACGCATCCAAGTCAGTTCTTGCTAACAAATCCATAATACATTCAGCACCCATTTTGGCAATGAATTTATTTGGATCAGAATCATCTAAATATTGGTTTTCCATCGGAAGTGTATCCAAAATATTCAAATACTCTTCTTCAGTTAAAAAATCCAAACGATTTAATTCATCTCCATCTACATTTTTAGCAATACCTGCCTGAATTACTACGTATCTTTCGTAGTAAATGATCATGTCTAATTTCTTAGATGGTAATCCTAAAATGTATCCGATTTTGTTTGGAAGTGAACGGAAATACCAGATGTGAGCGATGGGCACAACAAGATTGA
>CAZAJH010000311.1:0-2037 GCA_964485385.1 uncultured Flavobacterium sp. | reverse complement strand
CGCCGTTGAACCAAATCGGTTTTTGAGGGAGCGTAAAATGCGATACACGTGGTTTCGATCGCCTTCAAATTGCAACACCGTATCGACCATGTGCTCCAAAATTTTAGGTCCAGCAATGGTTCCGTCTTTGGTAATATGCCCAATCAAAATGACGGGAACATTGGTTTCTTTGGCAAACTTGATGAGTTCGGCAGTAGTTTCTCGAATTTGGGAAATACTTCCGGCAGAAGATTCAATGTAATCGGTGTGCAACGTTTGGATTGAATCTATTATGACGATTTGGGGTTCAATTTCTTGAATTTGTCTGAAAATATTTTGGGTTTTCGTTTCGGTTAAAATGTAGCAACGATCGCTATTCGGATGAATCCGTTCGGCACGCATTTTGATTTGTTTCTGACTTTCTTCACCCGAAACGTATAAGGTTTTGTAAGGTAATTGAAGTGAAATTTGAAGCAGTAAAGTACTCTTACCAATTCCTGGTTCTCCACCCAATAGAATCAACGAACCCGGAACGATACCACCGCCCAGCACTCTATTGAGTTCGCCATCGGTAGTATCCATACGCACTTCTTGAGTCGTATCAATTTCCTTGATTAAAAGGGGTTTTGCTGCTTTTTGTGGTGAACTAGATGCTGTTTTCCATGCTACTTTTTCTTCTTTTTGAATGACTTCTTCCACAATAGTGTTCCATTCTTTACAAGAATTGCATTGCCCTTGCCAACGCGAGTAGGATGTTCCGCAGTTTTGACAAAAGAAAGAAGTTTTGATTTTGGCCATAGAAAGTGATCTTATTCGCTGCTAGTTCGTTATTTCTTGATTTTGGTTCGGAGTTCGTCTGCTTTCTCCAACATCATGTCTTTGGTCAAATCGCCTATGGCTTCCATATTGAATGCATTTTGATAGGATTTAGCGGCTCGTTTAAAATCATCGTTCGCTTCATAAAAGCGAGCCAAGTAATATTCGCCCAACATGGTTTTAGGATAATACTTGTTGGCCACTTGAGCTAATTGTTCAAACTCGTTGGTCGCCTTATTTTTTACAATAGCAGCTTCAATTGCCCTGAAATCGTTGATTCGCACGGGTACTTTAATTCCTAACGTTTTTTCACACAATTCGTATTTATTGCGCAGGTAATCGACATAACCGCCTTCCATTTTAACTATTTTCTCTTGAAACTCAGCGGTAGAAATGGGCTGATAGGTAGAAAAAAAGTAATACAGCGCCTTGGGAATTGAGTGTAAAACCAGAGAGTAATGTGACGTATTCGGTACTTCATCAAATTTGTAAAATAGGTTATCGTTTTTTACTGTACTGATATTATCATGAAGCATTTTGGTTGCCTCTTTCATCTTTTTAACATCTCCATCAGCTACACTCAAATAGTAAAAAATATTTTTTTGTAAAGCACTCAAACGCGAGGGAACATTAGCGTCCATACCCGGAGAAAGCTCGGGACTCATCGAAATGTAACCATTAAAAAGCGGATTGTCTTTGTACAAAAAGAAATTTAAAAATCCTGCTGTAACGTCGTGACCTGCGATTATTTTGAAAGGAGAATTTCCATATTTTGATTCCATATACGACAAAACTTCACCACCAATAAACTCAAAAAAACGAGCCCCTTTGGCATCGGGCAACCCTTCTTCACTTACGATACAATCATCAAAGCGTTCGTCGTTTTTATTCTGACTGATTCCTACAATAATCATTTCGGGCAAATCATCCCAAAAATCCCCATAACTCAATGCGCCTTGAAAAGGATTTATAAGGTAATCGCCATCCATCAAAACCAACAAAGGATAGGTTTTTTTGGCATTCTTGTCGTAATTTTCAGGCAAAGAAATTAGTAATTCTCTTCTCTCTTGAAGACTTTTTGACGACAGGGTATCTTTTATGATTTGGGAATGTGAGGCTAAGGAAACTACTAAAAATAGTAAGCAAACGATTTTTTTCATGTGACTATCCGTTGAAATTGAAGGTTTAAATTTCCAAGCAAGATAGTAAATTATTTTTTATTGACCACGGGCAAGAGTAAAT
>CAZAJH010000310.1:0-2055 GCA_964485385.1 uncultured Flavobacterium sp. | reverse complement strand
GGTAGACGAAATGCAATTGGGTAATTTTTCGGGATTGATCGTTTTACTAATTAGTGCGGCACTAATTTTTGGATTCATGAAAATCATAGAATTTATCTTGATCATCTATGCTTCTGTTAAAGCATCCAATGGCGAACGGTATAAATATCCTTTAACTATATCCTTCTTTAAATAAAATCAATCATCACTAATCAATCATCCAGAAAATCTGAACTAAATTCAGGTTGAATCAAAAAATGAACAGTTTAATCAAAAAATCAAAATCGAATCATGAACATTGAAAACACAAAAGCCCAAATGCGCAAAGGTGTTTTAGAATTCTGTATCTTATCGGTCTTGCGAGACAAAGAAGCCTACACATCTGAAATACTTGACACCTTAAAAAACGCAAAATTACTTGTTGTAGAAGGAACCGTTTATCCGCTACTGACAAGGTTAAAAAATGACGGATTACTCAACTACCGTTGGGAAGAATCAACTTCGGGACCGCCAAGAAAGTATTACGGATTAACCGAGTTAGGAAAAACATTTTTAACTGAATTGAATGGCACTTGGACCGAATTATCCGACGCCGTGAACATCATAACCAATCAAAAATAACAATCATGAACAAAACAGTAAATATTAATATAGGTGGATTATTTTTTCATATCGATGAAGATGCATTCCAAAAATTATCAAGATACTTTGATGCAATAAAACGTTCTCTTTCTAATTCTTCTGGTAAAGATGAAATTATGAAAGATATTGAAATGCGTGTGGCAGAATTGTTTTCTGACCGACAAAAATCAGACAAACACGTTATCAATTTGAAAGATGTGGATGAAGTGGTAGCTGTAATGGGACAACCCGAAGATTATCGAATTGACGATGATAGCGAAACAACGCAAACGGCGTACGCGAGCTCTACAGGTAGAAAAAAATTGTACCGCGATAAAGATAAAGGCCTTATTGGAGGGGTTTGTACTGGTTTGGGCCACTATTTTGGTGTAGACGCAGTTTGGATCAAAATCTTGTTTGTTGTACTCGTTTTGGCTGGTTTCGGAACAGGTGTTTTGGCGTATTTGATTTTGTGGATTGTAACGCCAGCTGCAACGACAACTTCCGAAAAATTGGAAATGACTGGCGAACCGGTCAATATCTCTAACATTGAAAAAAAAGTAAGGGAAGAGTTTGAAAGCGTTTCTAATAAACTAAAAAACGTTGATTACGACAAAATGGGAAACGAAATTAAAACCACAACTCAAAATGCGGGCAATCGCTTGGGTGATGTTTTGACCAGTGTTTTCAGTGCTTTTGCCAAAGTTTTAGGTGCGTTTATCACGGTTTTTGCTGGACTCTCTTTACTCGCAATTTGTGTGGGTGGTGTGATATTGATTTTCTCCTCATCGCTACCTCAGAATACGATTTTCAACCATGTGTCTACACCAATCGGATTTGAAACTCCACTTTGGATTCAAGGAATACTCTTTTTATTGGCCTTTGGAATTCCGATGTTCTTTATTTTGTATTTGGGATTAAAACTGTTGGTCACTAATTTAAAATCGATTGGTAGCATTGTAAAATATGGATTATTGGCCGTTTGGGTTGTGGCAGTCGGAATTTTGATCTCGTTGGGTATCAAAGAAGCCGGACAAATTGCCTACGACGGTAAAGAAGTGAAAAAAGAAATCATCAATATCAATCCAACAGATACTTTGTACGTGAAATTTAAAAACAACGATTTCTTCTCAAAAAATGTCAATGACTTTACCGATTTCCGCTTAACACAAGATGAAGCAAACAATCAGGTTATCTATTCCAACGATGTAAGTATTGCCTTTTTGACCACAGATGAACCCAAACCTTACATTCAAATCGAAAAATTAGCCTACGGAAAATCGCCAGAAGACGCTAAAAAACGGGCTGAAAAAATCAAATTTGGATATAAAATAGAAGGAAATCAATTGATATTAGACAATTATATTTTAACCGAAATCAGACACCGTTTTAGGAAACAAAAAGTAGAATTATTTGTATATTTACCGAAAGGACAGATCTTTAAACCCGATAGCA
>CAZAJH010000309.1:0-2129 GCA_964485385.1 uncultured Flavobacterium sp. | reverse complement strand
CGAATCCAGTGGATAATATAAAATGGGTTTATCTGTTCGCCAGCAATGTGGGTAACTGTGAACGTATTTTTCGACTTTAAACGCCTTATTTTCTTCTTTCAAGAGAATCGCAATCTCTACATCGGCAGAGCGTTCGGGTGCTTCACCATCATTGTAATATTCATTTTTAACGTATTTCCCCGAAAACTCACCCAAACCTTGAATGAACTTTCCTTGCAAATCAACCAAAGGAACAGGATTTCCGTTGTCGTCCAACACCAACATTGGCGGCACTTCGGGCGTGGCTTCTTTGGCCACTTTGGCATCATCGGCTCCAAAAGTGGGCGCGGTGTGTACAATTCCAGTTCCATCTTCGGTGGTTACGAAATCACCCGAAATCACTCGAAATGCATTTTCAGGGTTTTGGTATGGAAGAATCCAGGGCAATAATTGTTCGTAACGAATTCCAACCAAATCAGCACCTTTACATTCAGCTAGGATTTGAAAAGGAATTTTTTTATCGCCTTCTTTGAAATTTTCATAATCATGTGCTTCGGTCGATTCGAAATAGGTTTTTCCGAATTGTTTTCCAACTAAATTCTTTGCCAAAATTACCTTCATAGGTCGGAAAGTGTATTGATTGAAGGTTTCTACCAAAACATAATCAATTTTTGGCCCGACCGTCAAAGCCGTATTACTTGGCAAGGTCCAAGGTGTGGTTGTCCAAGCTAATATATGTACCTCACCAAAACCTTGTAAAAAGCTCGGTAAGGTTTCGTTTTTAGTTTTGAATTGTGCTACAATAGTCGTATCGGTCACATCGCGGTAACTTCCGGGTTGGTTTACTTCGTGCGACGACAAACCCGTTCCTGCTTTGGGCGAATACGGCTGAATGGTGTAGCCTTTGTAGAGTAACTCTTTGTTGTAAATTTGTTTTAAAAGCCACCAAACACTTTCCATGTATTTGGATTTGTAGGTTACGTACGGATCTTCCATATCGACCCAATACCCCATTTTTTCGGTCAGGTCATTCCACACATCAGTATAGCGCATAACGGTTCGTTTGCACGCTTCGTTGTATTCTTCGACCGTGATGGTTTTTCCGATGTCTTCTTTGGTGATTCCGAGTTCTTTTTCGGTTCCTAATTCAACAGGTAATCCATGCGTATCCCAGCCCGCTTTTCGCTTTACTTGGTACCCTTTTTGAGTTTTATAACGACAAAAAATATCTTTAATCGCGCGCGCCATAACGTGGTGAATGCCAGGCAAACCATTGGCTGATGGTGGCCCTTCAAAAAACACATATGGTTCGTTGCCTTCACGAGAAGTAACGCTTTGTTCAAAGACGTGGTTTTTTTTCCAAAAATCAAGAACTTCTGATGCCACCGTTGGCAAGTCAAGTCCTTTGTATTCAGTAAATTTTGTACTCATTTTGTCGTATTCTTAAATCAGTTTGCGAAAGTAGTAAAATTTAGTCGAAAGTCGAAAGTCGAAAGTCAAAAGTCTTGATAGCACCGAATAAAAGTAATCATAAACAAAATTGCCCCTTTAGACTTTACAACTTTAGAATTTACAACTTTAGACTTTCGACTTAATTAAAAACCTCCTTTAAAACGTCGAGTGATTTGGGTTTTTTGAATCCATCGAGGTGAATGGAATAGTAATCGAGTAGGATTTTGAGTAGGATTTGTCGTTCGACACCAGCGAAAACTTTTTGATCCGACTCAAATTTGAGGTTTATTAGTTTTTTGAACAAAAAAGTCTCGTGTTCAGAAAGGCAACTTATTCCCTGAAAAGGAGAAAAAGCACCTTCTGTCATTTCGAAAAACGGCAGATCATTTTCAGAATTATCGGGATAAAACCCCAGAAATTTTGTGATTTCTAGCAATAAAATGAGGTGAAAATTGGCTGTCTCTTCGTGTGTGTCTAACCATTGAAAAGCCGTTTCGAGAAAGGTAAATAAGTCTTCGTTTTTTTCTTCTTCCTGAATGCAATAATGCAATACTTCTGAGAGAAAAAGAACAATGGTACTTTTGATAATGTTGGTATTAATGGTTTGGTAAGCTGACGCCAGTTTGATTTCTTTGATATGTTCTAGAGTACCTTTATTTTTGTGACTGGCTTCTATTTCTATAAGTGTTAAAGGTTGA
>CAZAJH010000308.1:0-2135 GCA_964485385.1 uncultured Flavobacterium sp. | reverse complement strand
TGGACTCATTTTTTAAACACAGATTACACAAATTTTACTGATTTCGTTTTTCTTTATACCTAACAGGTTTTAAAAACCTGTTAGGATAGGAACGTTTTATTTTCTTTTGCCATACGACGAAGAATTGGGCTACAACGGTAGCGGTCTTCGTGGTATTCGTTGTACAATTCGTCTATTTTAGTGACGCACCATTGGATTCCGAGTTCGTCTGCCCAAGCCAGTAATCCTTTGGGATAGTTAACTCCTTTGGTCATGGCGTTGTCGATGTCTTTGGCGGAAGCGATGTTTAAAAACAACGTATCTGCCGCTTCGTTGATGAGCATGACAATGACTCTTTCAAAGATTGATTTTGAGATTGCTTCGTTCCTCGCAATGACCTCTTCGGTAAGTACGGGTAACTCTTGGCTGTAATCGTAAAATCCTCTTCCTGATTTTCTGCCTAAAAATCCAGCTTCCAACAATCGTTTTTGAGTAAAAGATGGTTTGAATTTGGGATCGAAATAAAAGGCTGTGAATACGGTTTCGGTGACAATATAATTGACATCGTGACCAATCATATCCATGAGTTCGAATGGTCCCATTCTGAATCCACCCAACGTTTTTAACGCCCAATCGATGGTGGCAAAATCAGCTACACCTTCTTCATAGATGCGTAAACTTTCGCTGTAAAAAGGGCGCGCCACACGATTGACGATAAATCCCGGTGTGTCTTTGGCTACTGCGACTACTTTTCCCCAATCCGAAATAATTTGTACGGATAGTTGCAACACTTCTTCACTGGTTTGCACGGCTGGAATTACTTCAACCAATTGCATTAACGGGGCGGGATTAAAAAAGTGAATTCCAATGACGCGTTCTGGTTTTTGGCAAGAAGCGGCAATGGAAGCGATGGAAAGTGATGATGTATTGGAGGCTAAAATGGTTTTTTCCGAGACTAGCGTTTCTAATTCTGAAAAGACCTTTCGCTTGACTTCGAGATTTTCAACTATCGCCTCTATCACCAAATGGGAGTCGGACAAATCGCTTAGCGTGTTGACATAGGAAATGTTGTTTTGGATGCGGGATTTTTCTGCAGCATCGATTTTTTGTTTTTCTACCAATTTAGATAAAGAAACATCAAGTGCATTTTTACTTTTGATTAATGCTTCTTGGTTTAAATCGAATAATTTAACCACGCAACCCGAAGTCGCGGCTACTTGTGCGATGCCGCTTCCCATGGTTCCAGAACCTATGATTGCTACTTTCATTTTAAGATTATAAGATTGTAGGATTGTAAGATTGTAGGATTCTATAATGTCTTAAAATCTTACAGTCTTGCAATCTCTTTTTAATTTCCTTTAAACTCCGGTTTTCTTTTTTCTACGAAAGCCGTTACGCCTTCTTTGTAATCGTTGGATGAACTGGCTTCGATTTGTAAATCTGATTCTAAAGCTAGCTGTTGTTCCAAAGTATTGCTCATGGATTGGTTGAGTAATCGTTTGGTTAGACCTAATGCTTTGGTTGGCATTTGGGCTAAATTTTCGGCTAAGACTTGAACTTCTTCCTCAAAAACACCAGCAGCAAAAATTTTAAAAATCATTCCAATATTCAATGCTTCTACAGCCGATACTTTATCGCCTAACATCATCAAGGCCGATGCTTTTTGGAAACCGATTAAACGCGGTAAAAAGAAAGTTCCTGCACTATCTGGAATCAAACCGATTTTACTGAATGCTTGAATGAAAGAAGCGTTTTCTGAGGCCACTACAATGTCGCAAGCTAAAGCAATATTGGCTCCTGCTCCAGCCGCAACACCATTTACTGCGCCTATAATTGGCTTTTCGATGGTTCTGATTTTTTGAATAATGGGATTGTAATGTTCTTCTAGAATCTTTCTGAAACCCGGATTGAGTTCGGGATCGGTTACTTCTTTCAAGTCTTGACCCGCGCAAAATGCTTTTCCATTTCCGGTGATTACAATGGCGCGAACATCTGTATTTTCATTACAATTATCTAATGTTCTTTGTAATAATAATGCCATTTCACGGTTGAAACTATTGAATACATCGGGTCGGTTTAGTAAAATCCACGCGACATTGTTTTCAATTTTTAGTTCTACTGAATTGCTCATACCTTATATTATTTCTCGCAAAGTC
>CAZAJH010000307.1:0-2159 GCA_964485385.1 uncultured Flavobacterium sp. | reverse complement strand
TTAGTTTATCTTATTGTTATTCGAATTATTTCTAAACTTTAATAATTCAATTTTAGACTTTATATCGAATCATTTACAATTGTACCACAACTAACTACGCTCAACATAATGAAGTATCAAACACGTCCACAAGCCCTATTACTACTCGCAGACGGAACCATTTTTTACGGCAAATCCATCGGAATAACCGGAACTACTTTCGGTGAAGTTTGTTTCAACACCGGAATGACAGGCTACCAAGAAATCTTCACCGATCCATCGTATTTCGGTCAAATTATGGTAACGACCAATCCACACATTGGAAATTACGGAGTCAACGCCAACGAGGTTGAATCAGACCAAATCATGATTTCAGGACTAGTTTGTAAAAACTTCAGTTTCAATCACTCACGTCCCGATTCAGAAAGCAACTTGTACGATTATTTTGAAAAGCAAAAATTAGTGTGTATTTCTGATGTCGATACACGTGCCCTTGTAAGTTACATTCGCGATCACGGCGCACAAAATGCAGTGATTTGCACAGATGGAACTTCAATAGAAATATTAAAACAACAACTGGCCAACGTACCCGATATGAAAGGCCTTGAATTGGCTTCAAAAGTTTCGGCAACTGAACCGTATTTCTTTGGTAACGAAAACGCAACCTTCAAAATAGCGGCACTCGATTTGGGTATCAAACGAAACATTTTACGCAATATGGCCCAAAGAGATTGCTACATCAAAGTATTTCCTTATAACACGCCTTTTGCCGATTTACAAGCATTTGAACCCGATGGTTACTTCTTGTCTAATGGTCCCGGAGATCCAGAACCTTTAGAGCAAGTAATTGAAACGGCTCAACAAATGATAGCTTCTGATAAACCGGTATTCGGAATTTGTTTGGGTCACCAAATCATCGGATTGGCCAACGGAGTTTCAACGTATAAAATGTTTAATGGTCACCGTGGTATCAACCATCCAGTAATGAATGTATTGACAGGCAAAGGTGAAATCACCTCGCAAAACCACGGATTTGCGGTGAACCGTGAAGAGCTAGAAAAACATAGCGATTTGGAAATCACGCATTACCATCTGAATGATGATACGGTAGCTGGAATGCGGATGAAATCAAAAAGTTGCTTCTCGGTGCAATACCATCCCGAAGCCAGCCCAGGGCCACATGATTCAGCCTACTTATTTGATGAATTTATTACGAATATTAAAAAAGCCAAAAGGTTACAAGAGGTTTAAGGTTTGTTTTCTAGCCCTGATGCAAGCGGCATCCTTTTAGACCTGTCAGGTTTTTAAGACCTGACAGGTCTAAAAGATAGAGCAAACAGCAGGAACATGGATTACAGAAAATGCCCAAGCCTTTCGCTCATATAAATGCACTAAATCGTTTGCGTTTATAAGTTTTTAGGATATTTAAAGGTCTATTTTTAAGAATGCTTAAATTTGTAGAAATCAATTCAAAATTCAACATTTATAATTCATAATAACAAAAACAATGAGTATTATAATTAAAGTACACGCAAGACAAATCTTGGACTCAAGAGGAAATCCAACCATCGAAGTAGATGTAGTAACCGAAAACGGTGTTTTAGGTCGCGCTGCGGTGCCAAGTGGTGCTTCTACAGGTGAGCACGAAGCCGTTGAACTTCGCGATGGCGGAAAAAATTATATGGGAAAAGGCGTTTTGAAAGCCGTTGAAAACGTGAATACCAAAATTGCTCCAGAATTATTAGGAACATCGGTTTTTGAACAAAATCTAATCGATCAAACCATGATTGAGTTGGATGGAACTCCAAATAAATCTAACCTTGGAGCTAATGCTATTTTAGGTGTTTCTTTAGCTGTAGCCAAAGCAGCTGCAAACGAGTTAGGTTTGCCATTATACCGTTATGTAGGTGGCGTTTCGGCTAATACATTGCCTGTTCCGATGATGAACATTATCAATGGTGGTTCGCATTCGGATGCGCCAATTGCGTTTCAAGAGTTTATGGTTATGCCTGTAAAAGCAACATCGTTTACACATGCGATGCAAATGGGAACAGAGATTTTCCACCACCTCAAGAAAGTGTTACACGACAGACATTTATCAACAGCGGTAGGTGACGAAGGTGGATTTGCTCCCAATTTAGCGGGTGGCACCGAAGATGCTTTGGATACCATCAAAAAAG
>CAZAJH010000306.1:0-2180 GCA_964485385.1 uncultured Flavobacterium sp. | reverse complement strand
GATTGTTTTGCCATAAAAATTAAGCTACTGCTTTTCTATTTTTACCACTTTTCATTAAACCATCATAGTGCTTATTTAACAAATACGAGTTGATTTGTTGAATAGTATCGATTGCAACTCCCACCATAATGATTAGGGAAGTTCCGCCATAGAACATTGCCCATGATTGTTGCACACCGATATTAACAATTAAAGCTGGGAACACAGCAATTAAAGCTAAGAATAATGCACCTGGGAAAGTAATCAATGACATAATTTTATCTAAGAAATCGGAAGTTTCAACACCTGGTTTGATACCTGGAATAAAACCACCACTTCTTTTCAAATCATCCGCCATTTTGTTGGTTGGAACAGTAATCGCGGTGTAGAAATACGTGAAGATGATAATCAACAAAGCAAAAACTACATTGTACCATACTCCGAACATATCACTAAAAGCTCCAGCAATTGACTGTGAAGTTTCAGACTTTGATAGACCTGCTAAAGCGGCAGGAATGAACATAATTGCCTGAGCAAAAATGATCGGCATTACACCTGCTGAATTTAACTTTAAAGGAATCCATTGTCTGTTTCCTCCCATCATATCTTGTTCAAAATCACCAGCAGTTGTGCGGCGAGCGTATTGAACAGGAATCTTTCTGATAGCCATTACCAACAATACACAAGCAATGATTACTAACAACCATACTATTACTTCAATAACTAACAACATAGGACCTCCGTTGTTGTTGGTCACTCTTGAAGTAAACTCTTGAATTAAAGATTGTGGTAATCGTGCTAAAATTCCAACCATGATTAAAAGTGAAATACCATTTCCAATACCTTTATCTGTAATCTTCTCTCCCAACCACATGGCAAAAATAGTACCTGTAGTTAAAATCAATACAGAAGAAAATAAGAATGGAAACGAATCAGCTCCTAATAAAAAAGCACTGTCAGGAATAGTTCTGTACAAATTATAAATGTAGCTTGGTCCTTGTAATAGCGTGATTCCGATAGTCAACCAACGTGTAATTTGGTTTATTTTTTTTCTACCGCTTTCACCATCTTTCTGCAATTTTTGCAAATAAGGAATAGCTATACCCATTAATTGTACAACAATCGAAGCCGATATGTAAGGCATAATTCCCAAGGCAAAAATAGATGCTTTTGAGAATGATCCACCGGTGAACATATCTAGAATTGAACCGATTCCGTCTTTAGTTTGCCCTTGTAAGCCCGCCAACTGAGTCGCATCGATACCTGGAAGGGTAACGTGTGAACCAAAACGATAAACAAGAATTAAACCTAAAGTGATTAGAATTCTATTCTTTAGTTCTTCAATTTTCCAAACATTTTTAAATGATTCGATAAAATTCTTCATATAGTCAGAATTATAATGTTACTGCTTCTCCACCTGCTGCTTCAATAGCTGCTTTGGCGGTAGCTGTAAATTTATGAGCTGTTACCTTTAATTTAGTCTTTAATTCACCTCTACCCAAAACTTTTACAAGTTCATTTTTAGTAGCCAAACGATTTTGTACGAATACTGAAAAATCAACAGTATCAGTAACAATTCCGTTATCTACTAACGATTGCAGTGTATCAAGATTAACGCCTTGGTATTCAACTCTGTTTACGTTTTTAAATCCAAATTTAGGAACACGTCTTTGAAGAGGCATTTGACCTCCTTCGAAACCAATCTTTTTAGAATATCCTGAACGAGATTTAGCTCCTTTGTGACCTCTTGCAGCTGTTCCACCTTTACCTGAACCTTCTCCTCTACCTACTCTTTTGTTTTGGTTGTGAGTAGAACCTTCTGCTGGTTGTAAGTTACTTAAATTCATAGTTATTGCTATTATTTAGCTTCTTCTACAGAAACTAAGTGTTTTACTTTATTTACCATTCCAAGGATTGAAGATGTAGCATCGTGCTCAACAACTTGTCCTAATCGTTTTAGACCTAAAGCCTCTAATGTTCTCTTTTGTGTTTGAGGACAATTAATTTGGCTTCTTACTTGTTTTACTATAATCTTTGCCATATTTCCTTGAATTAACCTTTAAAAACTTTTTCTAAAGAAACACCTCTTTGTTTCGCTACTGTGTGCGCACTTCTCATTTGAAGTAAAGCATCAAAAGTAGCTTTTACCACGTTGTGTGGATTAGATGATCCTTGAGATTTTGATAATACATCGTGAATTC
>CAZAJH010000305.1:0-2186 GCA_964485385.1 uncultured Flavobacterium sp. | reverse complement strand
GCTGCAGCTAGGTCGGGCGAACCTTCCAAACCAACAGCAAAAGAATGCAATTGCGGATACCACGCATCGGCCACATCGCCCGATTCAATGCGTTTTTGGGCAAATTTCTTAGCAATAGCAGAAGTTATAGAAGAATCTAAACCTCCTGAAAGCAGGACACCATAAGGCACATCGCTCATCAATTGACGATGAACAGCCGCTTCAAGGGCTTTTTTGATAGCTTGAATACTTGTTTCATTGTCTTTAACCGCTTCGTAGTCAACCCAATCGCGTTGGTACCACTGCACCAATTCGCCGTCTTTACTGGATAAGTAATGACCGGGTGGAAACAACTCAATTTTAGTACAATAGCCTTCCAACGCTTTCAACTCAGAAGCCACATAAAACGTTCCGTATTGATCCCAACCGATATACAGCGGAATAATACCCATGTGATCACGTGCAACAAAATACGCGTCTTTTTCTACATCGTAAATAGCAAATCCAAAAATACCGTTCATTTCGTCTATAAAATGAACCCCTTTTTCTTGGTATAAAGCAAGTATAACTTCGCAATCACTTTCCGTTTGAAACTGGTATTTCCCTTCAAATTGTTGGCGCAAAATACGGTGATTGTAAATTTCACCGTTGGCCGCTAGAACCAATTTTTTATCCTGACTAAACAATGGCTGCTTGCCAGAAGCTGGATCAACAATAGCCAAACGTTCGTGAGCTAAAATAGCTTTATCATTAGAAAATATGCCGCTCCAATCAGGACCGCGATGACGTATAATTTTGGCCATTTCCAATACTTGTGGCCGTAAGATTTCCGATTTTTGTTTTAAGTCGAAGGCGCAAACAATTCCGCACATAATCTCTTTCTTTTAATTTGATGAAGCAAAAATGGAATTTAAGCTACATTATTAAAAGTAAAAGAAGATAATTAATTACAATTTGAAACTAAAAAAATTAAAAACAAATAAAATTGTAACTAAATACAAAGAAAACAAAAGTACTAACTATAATTTGTAAACAAACAACTACTCTAAATACTGAACACGGTAGTTTGTTGTTCCGATTTCAAATTCAAATCCCAGTTCTTTTCCTACCAATTTACTTCCCAACGGCGACTGCGGTGAAACAGCAATAATGGTATAATCATCGACTGTAATTTTGGGCAAAGCGGCGCAAACAAACAACCACATATTGTTGGCTTGCAACAGAGTTCCTAGCCCAATTTTAGTGTGCTTAATAGAAGGATCAATCTTATCTAAAATGGCTTTTTGTTGCAGAATCTCTTGTAACTTATAACTGAGTTTCTCTTGCTCCAAATGCATCATCGAGAGTGCTGTTTCGTGTTTATCGCCTGCCGAACCTTTGGCATCGTTTTGCGCATCTATAGTCAAACCCGAAATCATATCGCGAAAGACATCTATTTTATCTTGAAGCAGCAGTTGATGGTGTTGGAGTATTTTGTTTTTTAAGTTCATTGTGTTGATTCAACCGCAAGGTTCGCAATGTTTTTTTACGCAAAAGTACGCAAAGTCATACTAATATAATCTTGCGTACTTTGCGAATTCTTTGTGTCTTTGCGGTTAAAAATTAAAAATCAAATTTGTAATTGGCACCGATTAATCCCTGAATTCCCTGCACCGGAAAATTGGTCCATCTTTGGTAATTTTGACCTGCTAAATTATTCCCTTTCAAAAAGAAGGTCAATCGTTCGTTGTGTTTGTAACCCACGTGCGCATTCAAATCAAAATAACTGTCCAATGTGATGGTTTGTGGCAAATATACTGAAGGAGTAAAAGTAGCGTCTGGAACAAAAGTAACGTCTTTACGTTCACCAACAAAAAACAATTTGGCCCCCGCATACCATTTGGGTGTAATAGTAAAATCGATAGTAGATGCCAACTGCAAACCGGGTAAATTCCATGCTTCTTCTTGGTCATTGGTTTCATAAGCGCTGTAAGTTCCGTTGATTCCAAAAGATACGTTTTTAGAAAAATCGGCTTTTAATTCGCCATAAATCCGCAATGTTTTTACTGTGTCGTATACCACATCAAAAGAATTGGCATAAGTATACCCTTCTTCGTTCGTATTCAGCGGATTAAACCAATTGCTTCTAAACATCGGTTTGTAATCTTCATTCATAATAGAAACACGCATATTGTATCCTATTGTATTGGCTAATTTGCCGCGTAATC
>CAZAJH010000304.1:0-2198 GCA_964485385.1 uncultured Flavobacterium sp. | reverse complement strand
TTCAGATAATTCGAACATAAAATCATCAGGAAATCGGACAATGTTTCTGCGAACCGCTTGTTTTAGAACTCGGGTTTCAATTTCATATAGCAATGCCAAATCATAATCTAACATTACTTTTCGTTCTCTAATAAAGTGTATTTTATTAGTAATAATTTCAATATTTTTCATAGGCGTGTAATAAATGTTAAGGCGATTAAAAGATGGTTGTTTTATTTTAAATTGACTTCAGTTGCAATTTTATACCGTTCTTCATTATTTTTTGTTCGAAGAATAATTTCTCCCAAAAAGCCAGCCAAAAACAATTGAGTTCCAATAATCATTGAAGTCAAAGCAATATAAAACAACGGATTACTAGTTACTAAGATGGTTTCAAAACCAGAATACAATTTGATTAATTTGATCGTGATAATGAAACCAGTAGCCAAAAATCCGATCACAAACATCAACACACCAACAGCACCAAAAAGATGCATTGGTCTTTTTCCATAACGGGAAAGGAACCAAATGGTAATTAAATCTAAAAAGCCATTAATAAAACGGTTGATACCAAATTTAGATTCACCGTATTTTCGGGCTTGGTGCTTTACGGGTTTTTCACCAATATTACTAAAACCAGCGTTTTTGGCTAAAACTGGAATGTACCGGTGCATTTCACCCGATACTTCAATGTTTTTAATAACTACATTTTTATAAGCTTTTAAGCCACAATTAAAGTCATTCAGTTGCACTCCCGATGTTTTACGAGCTGCCCAATTGAATAACTTAGAAGGCCAATTTTTGGTAACTACTGCATCATAGCGTTTCTTTTTCCAACCCGAAACCAAGTCAAACTGTTGGTTCAAAATCATGTTGTACAATTCTGGAATCTCATCCGGACTGTCTTGCAAATCGGCATCCATTGTAATGATTACATCGCCTTTTGCACGAGCAAAACCAGCATGTAGCGCTTGCGATTTTCCGTAATTTCGCAAAAAACGAATGCCTTTAACATTCGCATTTTCGTTGGAAAGTTGCTCTATGGTTTGCCACGAATTATCAGTACTTCCGTCATCTATAAATAGGATTTCGTAAGTATACTGGTTTGCATTCATGACTTTTACAATCCACGAATGCAGTTCGGGCAACGATTCTTGTTCGTTCAATAAAGGGATAACAATGGATAAATTCACTAGTAGTTAGGATTGGTTTTTGTTTTAAAAATACTAGCCAAAATTAATCCAAAAATAGCACTAAAAACGATGCTAAAAACAGAACCTTTTATTAGTTCCAGTGTTTCAAATTGGTTAGTTTTTTCTAATTTTTCGACCGCTTTTGAAATTTCTTCTGAGGGTGAACCAAATTTTTCCATTGTTTCAACTGCTGATTTGATGGACAACTCTTTCAATGTTTCTTTCACCTCTGGGTCAACTACATTAAACAACAAAATGTTGAATGCAACTGAAATGGCTATTCCAATGACGGCTGATATAAAATAGGTGGTAAAAGCATCTTTAAAAGAAATGACCCCATTTAATTCTTTTTTGGTTTTGGAAACGAGTACAATACCTATGATCAAATACACAGCAATCATACCTAAACCTATCGGAATCGAAGTAAACAGGTTCAGATCAATAGTGTAGATTAAGGTAGTCATCAAAATGGATAAAAATCCCGTAATAACTCCGTATTTGATTCCGTTTTTCTTTACAATTTCGTTCATAATTTTTAATTTAGAAAGAATGTACAAATATAGTAATTCTTAGTTTATGAAAGTTAGTTGAGTTCTTTTAAAAAAAGTTACAGTTTAGTTTGATTATTAAAAAATAGTTGTATTTTTGCACACTCAATTAAAAAAATGAATTAATAAAAGTTGTAGTGCGTTTATACCTTTTGCAATAAAAGCTTCAAAACCAACTGCTTCATAACAAATAAAAAGATTTACAAAATGAAAAAAGGAATTCACCCAGAAAATTACAGATTAGTTGCTTTCAAAGACATGTCGAATGATGATGTTTTTATCACAAAATCTACAGTAGAAACTAAAGAAACAATCACTGTTGATGGTGTTGAATATCCCGTATACAAAATGGAGATCTCTAGAACATCGCACCCATTTTACACAGGTAAATCGAAACTTATTGATACAGCGGGTCGTATCGATAAATTCAAAAGCAAATACGCAAAACACGGAAAATAATAGTTTTAAGTGTTCAAAT
>CAZAJH010000303.1:0-2206 GCA_964485385.1 uncultured Flavobacterium sp. | reverse complement strand
TATCAAGCGCTAGAGATGATGGACAAGTACAAAGAACTGAAAGCAAAAGGATAATAATTTTATATTGCAAACAATCAAAAAGCCTCTTTCTAGAGGCTTTTTTTATAAATCTAAATCAAAGGTTTTCTTGAGCAGTTCAATTGTAGGATTGATTTCACTTAACCGATTGTATTTATCTTGGCTTGTAAAAGCTATTCTACTTTTGACGGATTCGTTAACTTTTACCTCAATTGAAATCTCGTGATTGTGCAAATGACCTCTTAGGTACCCTACTAATTCGGGTTTTTCTTTTTCAAAATCAATTTTAGAACCTTCATTAGGAAGCTCATAGGTAATCGCAAAGCCATTAAGTTTGGGTTCGTTCATGCGCAATAACGACTCCATAATTCGGTGTCCTTTTGCACCCAATCGATCTGCATATTTAAACCAAAATTCCAACATTTGAGTTTCGGTAAAAGTTTCAGATGGCAAATGAACATCTGTTTTTACTTGTCCTTTTTGTTGTTCGAGCATTTCTTTTTTTGCCCTGATGCTTGCTAAGGATAGAGCTGAAACTTTGGGCTCATTATTTTGAGGCGATTGAATTACTGCTTCAGAAGAAACTATGGTTTTTTCAGTTGAAGCGATTGGCAATTCGGGGTTTTGTTTTTGCTCAGGAATATGGGCAATTTTAGGCTCTGGAATTGCAGCAGTTTCAACTACTTTTACTTCTTGAATAGAATAACTTCCCTTACGGAAATAAGTAGGCGGAATTATGAAATCAACTTTTTTTTTTCTCCATCAAAGTTGATAGAGCTCAATTGCATCAAAGTCAATTCAACCAATAATCGTTGATTTTGAGATACTTTGTATTTTAAATCACAATCGTTGGCTATTTCGATGGCTTTCAGTAAAAAGTCTTGCGTACATTTTGGTGCTTGTAAACCATACATTTGTTGCGCGTGTTCACCAGCTTCTACTAAACTCAACGTAGCTGGGTTTTTGCATACTAATAAATCCCTAAAATGGGAGGCTAAACCCGCGATGAAATGATGTCCATCAAATCCTCTGGAAAGAATATCATTGTATGCAATCAATAATTCTGGAATGTTGTTTTCTAAAATTAAATCGGTTACTTTGATGTAGGTTTCAAAATCTAAAACGTTTAAGTTTTCTGTAACGGCTTGTCGAGTTAAATTTTTTCCACAATACGATACAACACGATCAAATATAGAAAGAGCATCTCTCATTGCACCATCGGCTTTTTGAGCAATAATGTGCAAAGCATCGTCTTCAAATTGGATTCCTTGACTCTCCGCAACTTCAGCCAAATGCTCTTTAGCATCTTTTACTGTTATTCGTTTGAAATCAAAAATTTGGCAACGCGACAATATGGTTGGGATGATTTTGTGTTTTTCGGTTGTGGCCAGAATAAAAATGGCGTGTTTAGGTGGCTCTTCTAATGTTTTCAAAAAAGCATTAAAAGCGGCCGATGACAACATGTGAACCTCGTCGATAATATAAACTTTGTACTGTCCGGTTTGGGGAGGAATACGAACTTGGTCAATCAAATTTCGAATATCGTCTACAGAGTTATTGGAAGCTGCATCCAACTCAAACACATTAAAGGTAAAATCTTCGTTCGGATCGTCGTAACCAGGTTGATTAATTTTACGCGCTAAAATACGTGCACAAGTGGTTTTTCCAACGCCTCGTGGTCCAGTAAATAAAAGGGCAGAAGCTAGGTGATTGGTTTCTATAGCATTCAGTAAAGTACTCGTAATAGCTTGCTGACCAACTACGTCTTTGAACGTTTGGGGACGGTATTTTCGGGCAGATACTACAAATTGTTCCATAAAGAATACTAGATTACAAATATATAATTTTCAATTTCAATTTCAATGTAAATGTCAATAACAAATTGAAAAAAATGTTTTCAAATAGGGCATGAAAAAGAACTCGAAATTGGCATCACTACGACTTTTGTCGTTACCATTGATATATCATTCCCATTGCTTACCTTTGCGCCGCAGACCGCCTTATCGCTCCGATTGTTTCGGGGAGGAAAGTCCGGACACCACAGAGTAGCATAGCGGGTAACGCCCGTCAGTTCGAGAAATCGGATTAGGACAAGTGCAACAGAAAGCAAGTACAGTTCGGCTGTAGTGAAATCAGGTAAACTCTATGCGGTGAAATTCCAAGTATATCGGCATCTAAGGGCTACTCG
>CAZAJH010000302.1:0-2219 GCA_964485385.1 uncultured Flavobacterium sp. | reverse complement strand
GTGGATTTTATCAGTACCTTGATGTGGTTTTTGAATGTGGTGTTGCCTGTGGTGATAGGCAGTTATTATGTGTTGCAATTTAAAGTTGGGCACCAAGAAAACTAAGAGTTCACAGAGAAACACTTAGTTTTTTAATTAAATCACAGAAAGCATAAAAAAGCATTTGGGTTTTTAAATTTTGGGATTGATTCATTTGAATTTATTTGAGATTTTTTTTGGAATTTGATTTTCATACTGATTTTAAACACAGATTGAAGAAATTAGAGAAATTTAGATCATCTTCATTTGGGATTTGTTTTTTGTTTTTTGGAATTTATTACTACAGATATGATACTAGTTTTAAGTATAGTTTTACTGATTTACGTTGTATTGATTGTGCAACTGATTTTGGGTTTTGGAAAAGTAAAAACATTTGAGCGGACAAATGCAGCTCCAAAAACTTCTTTTTCGATTGTGGTTCCGTTTCGGAATGAAGAAAAGAATTTGCGCAAATTATTGCGTTCGATTTCAGACTTAAATTATCCCAAAGAATTGTTTGAACTCATATTGGTGGACGATTTTTCGAAAGACCAATCCGAACGTGTGTACATCAATTGGCGTATGGAAAATGGTCGAATTGAAACCACACTGTTGGAAAATTTACGTTTGTCGAATTCGCCAAAAAAAGATGCCATAGCAAGAGCCATTCCGATTATCAAGAAAGACTGGGTTGTGACTACCGATGCCGATTGTGTGGTGCATGAGAATTGGCTGCTGACTTTGGATCAGTTTATACAACAATCGAAAGCCGAAATGGTGGTCGGTGCTGTCGTATATAAAACAAAAAACAACTGGTTTCATTGGTTTCAACAATTGGATTTATTGAGTTTACAAGGCACAACCATAGGTAGTTTTGGCATCGGAAAACCATTTATGTGTAACGGAGCTAATTTTGCCTATACCAAAAATTTCTTTAATGAATTGGGCGGTTTTGGCGGCATAAATGATCGCGCTAGTGGCGATGATGTACTGCTTTTGCAAAAAGCGGTTCAGAAAAAACCAGAAGTAGTTCAGTATTTGAAAAACAAAGATAGCATTGTAAGAACCCAACCCGAAAACGACTTGTTCAAATTGTTTATGCAACGTGTTCGTTGGGCAAGCAAAGCTACTAGTTACAAGAATAGCTATGCCAAAATATTGGCTGTTGGCGTGTTGTTGATGAACTTAAGCTGGCTAATTGGTTTGTGGTTTGTGGTTTGCGGATGTTTGGATTGGAAGTTATTCTTTGGATTATTTTTGATAAAATACGTAGTAGATTATGTTTTGCTTACACAAGCCAATGGCTATTTGCGGAATGGAAAATTTATGTTGCCATTAGCGAGTAGTGTAGTTTATCCGATGTTTGCGAGCGTGGTTGGAGTGTATTCGCTGGTGGGTTCTTTTACTTGGAAAGGCCGAAAATTTAAGAAATAGTTGTACTGAAATGGATTGCCCTAGCCCAGATAGTAGCGGCATCCTTTATAGCCCTGACAGGTTTTTGAAACCTGTCAGGGCTATAAAGATAGAGCGAATAGCTGGAAATAGCTTCTAAAAATTATTCTACTTGTAAAATAACGGGTAAAATAAATTGTGTTTTTACCGGAATACCACGCTTGATAGCGGGATTAATTTTAGGCAAATCGACCAATCTGACGCGAAGAATACTATCAATTTTGATTTTGTCGTACGTTACAGTATCTTGAGGAAATTGCGGTTCGAATTCGATAGTTGCATCTGGTAAAACCGTAACTTTGACTTGAATGGTGTCAATTTCGGGATAGAGTTTATTGAACGGCGTATCAACGTTAAGTTTTTGTTGGATGGTAGACGACAAATACTCGAAGAAACATTGTTTGCGCAACTCAACGTTGGTCAAACTGTCACATTCGGCTATAGATGGATAGGTGTCGACTTTGTTCCAATCGATAGATTGGAGTTCTTTATCGAGTAATTCTTGTTCGCTTGGCACTTGTTTTTCAAAGTACTGGCACGAACTAAAAAAAACCAACGATAGTAGCGCTATTCCCTTTTTCACTTTAGTGTTTTTTAGAGTTGAGGTATTCTTGATAACTGCGAGCAAACCACTCTTGTTTGGTTTTTTCGGCTTCGGCTTTTTGGTCTTTGTAGAGCAACCCTAATTTTTCCGAATAAATAGCGATTTTGATGGTATAACTGTAAAATTCTTCTTTGGTAAGTAGTTT
>CAZAJH010000301.1:0-2238 GCA_964485385.1 uncultured Flavobacterium sp. | reverse complement strand
GTGAGGAATTTTCCACAATGGGCGAAAGCCTGATGGAGCAATACCGCGTGGAGGAAGACGGTCTGTGGATTAAGGAGAAAAGGTCCACTCTTAAAATTGAGGACATAAATAGGAAGACCTCGATTAGGAAAATAAATTCGGTGAATTGTCAAGGACGCTAAGGTGAAAACTATGCCAACTTGCAGCGAAGCTTAAGGAAATAGATAAAGACTTATTCTTTAGTGTACTTAAGAACGTTCAACGACTAGTTAGTGAGGAACGACAACCAATAATCTGACCACGAGTGCCGAACAGTTTTAAACTTTCTTTTTAACTATTTTATTTTACGATTTTTGATTATTGAAATCGTAAAAAATCGTAAAAAATCGTAAAAAATCGTAAAATGAAGCAAAATGAGCTGAAATAACGTAAAATAGAGCAAAAGAAATGAAAGTTTGAGATTGATGACATAGTCTGAGCACTGGGGAAACCTAGTGAAATATTGGATAAAGAGCCAATATAAAAGCGAAAAGCTTAAACTCCTTTTCTCAGAGAAGAAAATTTGACGGTATCTGAGGAATAAGCACCGGCTAAAAATTTGGCCATCTACGACGTGAGTTGTAGAAAAAAACACTTGGCTCATAACGGTGGAACCCAAACGATGGCTGCCATAGGCAGGCAGATTATTTAGCTTAAAAAGCTACAAAAATCAATTAACGAAAGTTAAGGTCAGGCGTGGGCAATACCGTGGGAAGTTTGTAAGTAAAACAACTAAACACACATAGTTGCAAGCACTTTTGGTAATCTAATAGAGGTTATAGAGCCTACTGTTAGAGAAATACCATCAATGATGTACAAGTTAAATGAATTACGCAAACCCTGTAACGACTGAGGAAAACTTGAATTAAAGTGAGTACGAGATGAAAGAATTCTTTTCTTTCATAAAACGCCGAGCTCTTTTTGCTGCAAAAGTGAAAAGATGATTGTATAGTCTACGCAAAGTGAAAGCTTTGATTAAGTGAACTATGTGCCAGCAGCCGCGGTTTGGCGTGAAGAGAGAAACTTCACAATTGCCGCCTTAAAGAGTGATCTTTATGACAAATCCAGCTCATAACGGTGGAGTCTAACGTTTTCTTTTTCTGCAACTTAAACAAGAAAGAGGAAAGAGGAAACTATGATAATACCGTGGGAAGTTTCACAGATTGAAGAAACAAAATTTCTGTAAATTTATTTGCTCTCTCCGAACCACAACAATGGAATTTCAAATAAGTGTCAGGCTTTCTGTATTACCCCGTAACGACTGAATCGAAAGAGGAGAGCTTAAATACTTAAGCTAAGACGCTGGTCTTACTATGTTTCACCATACTATGGTTTGAATAAAAAAAACGAAAAAAGTAACACAGAAGAACAAGGACAAGATCGAGATAGCAGATCAATAAAAAAATATATGAACAATTTTAATTTAACTAATATTAAACCTCAAGTAACTTGGCATTATTTAATCGGTTTAATTGAAACAGATGGTAGTTTTCATTGCACGTTAACACCCAACTCAGCTAATGTTAAACCAATGGTAAAAATAAGTCAAAAAACAAATACAAACGTGCTTGCATTGGTGCAAGCCTTTCTCACTTCATACGGGATCAACTCGACAGTAGACCCCGGGGAAAGCAAGAAAGGCGGCCGTGCCGATGCTTTGCGTATTCAAGGTAAACACCAGGTAGGAAGACTTCTCAACCTTTTAGAACAAAATGCTCCGCTTGATATTAACGGGAAAAAAGCCCTTTTTGCAAGCGCAAAACTACGAGATTTCTTAATCCTGAAAGAATTATGTAACAACTTAACTTTAGTCGAAAAAATCGATTTACTAAAATCGATGCGAAAAACATCCAAAGTTGAGCCTGATATTAGTTCTTCGGGCATTAAAACTCGCCGTGAGCACGAAGAAGGGTTCCGACTAGCTCCTAATGCGAGCGAGAACGCAGCAGCATCAATTTTATCTAAAATTGATGCTACTTATACGCAAACAGTAGCTAATCTTGAAGAAGGTATCGCTAACTCAACTCTAGTAGTTGCAGGGAACTACTTAGTGGGCTTGATTGACGGGGACGGTGGTTACTACGTAACTTACCAATTTCAAGAACCTGTACCACGTTACAATAAACTTCATATAGCATGGCAGGGTAATTTAACCCTTACGATGGAAACGAACGCTTTACTCACACTAAAGGTTTTCATGTATGCTTACGGTATAAGTAC
>CAZAJH010000300.1:0-2244 GCA_964485385.1 uncultured Flavobacterium sp. | reverse complement strand
TAATATATTCAATCAGTTACTGTTGTGGAATAGTAAAAAGAATGCAGATTTTGCAGACAACTGCAAAAAACCTTGCAAATTTTGCAGAGTTTTTATAACGCTTTGGTCAATACGCAATACGAGTATAAGTTTAAAAATGTTTACCTAAACAACCACTTAGTTTCTTAATTGAGACAACAGGTCATGGTTGGCATCTAAATTGCGGTGATAGTGAGTCGTTTATCGCAACTTATTATTTCATGACTAAAAAAATTAATTCATTTTACCCATTTTTATTATTTTGGTATCTCACCAGCATCACCCAATTGTTGCTTGCTATATCAGGGGTTATATCTTTGGCGGCATTTAAAGACGCAACGATCACAGCTCTTTTTTGGCTAATCCCTGTTTTACTGTTCCCCAAGCATGTAAAAAAAATCACCGCTATTTTAGGGATTTTCTTATGGTTGTTTGCTTTGCCTGGATTTGGCTACTTTTTAGTTTATGGTCAAGAACTCACTCAAAGTTTGATGTTTATCCTATTTGAGTCTAACCAGTTGGAATCTTCAGAATATCTTCAAAATTATTTATCACTTAATGTCTTACTGGGGTTCTTAATTTTTACAGCAGTACCTGTTTATATTTGGAAGCAAATTAAAGTAAGGAATCCATTACCAGCCCCAGCTTATCTATCTAGTTTGATGATATTTCTACTGATTTTTACCATTCCGGTTATTCGCGCAATACAATTTCATGATAGCGCGGCGGCCTATAAGAATATGAGTCGTCATATGGCTGCTGCACCGCCATGGCAGCTTGGTTTTGGTTATGTGAATTATCTAAATGAATTAAAAGTCATAGAAGATAACTTGCTTAGCTTTGACAAAATTCCGCCTTTATCGCAGCTAAGAGAGCGTAATAAAGTATTGCCAACCACGGTTGTAATTGTTATTGGTGAGTCAACAACACGCTCGCATATGGGCCTGTATGGCTATCATCGTGACACTAATCCAAAACTAAGCGCCATCAAAAGTGAATTGAAAGTTTTTAACAATGTGTTCTCGTCAAGACCTTCAACCATAGAGAGTTTGGAACAGGTGCTTACTTTTGCAGATCAAGAACATCCTGATTTGTACAAAACACAACCCACGCTAATTGCCATGATGAAACAAGCTGGCTATAAAACTTATTGGGTCACTAATCAGCAGACACTTACTAAGCGAAATACCATGCTCACGACCTTTGCTAAGCAAACGGATGAACAGGTGTTTTTAAACCATACTAGAAATCAAAACTCATATAGTTTTGATGAAAAGGTATTGGCACCATTTTCTAAGATATTGTTAAAAAGAGATGAGAAAAAATTAATCATCGTACATCTGCTAGGTACTCATATGAAGTATTCCTATAGGTACCCCAAAAGTTACGATTTTTATAAAGATAACAAGGGCTTATTAAAAGGATTGTCTCAAGAAAAAGTAGAAGTGATTAATCAGTACGACAATGCTATTCGTTATAACGATTTTGTTGTGTACGAGCTAATTCAACGCTTAAAAAAGGCGAATTCAACGTTTAAACAAAGCTTATTGGTTTACTTTTCTGACCACGGGGAAGATGTGTATGACAGTAAACCCTATGATTTTAAGGGTAGAAATGAAGCTGTGCCCACCTACCCAATGTATGCAATTCCTTTTGTGATTTGGCACTCCACAAATTGGCAAGACGCTCAACAATTCAATGACCCTAACATTTTTAAGCGTCAATATGATAATGCAGACTTTATTTATACCTTTTCCGATTTACTTGGAATTTCCTACGATGGTTATAAAGATTATGAAAGTATCGTAAACAAGCATTTTTTAGAAGATACGATTTTAGTTGGCGATCCATATGAGAAATCGCTCAAAGTTTTGAATGGTACGATCAACCATAAAAATAATCACCAAGCATTAATTCAATAACACCATGCATGTAAACACTTTAATTTCATCCAATCAAAAAACGATAAAACATAACTTATGCCACCTTTCAATCAATTGTTAAGCGCTCAAGTTATAAGCCCAGACTATTTAAAAATGCTCGTTCTCAACAATGAGGACGTTAAAATTTTAGTTGGTTTGTTGCTTAGCGCAATATTGTTAATTTGGGTTTATCCCATTGGCTTAGATTTAAATTTAAGTAATCTTTATTTTGATTCTGAGGTGAATAGTTTTACCCTAAAACATCAGTTTTTCTTAGATATTGTTATGCATGATGGCCTGAAAC
>CAZAJH010000299.1:0-2258 GCA_964485385.1 uncultured Flavobacterium sp. | reverse complement strand
AAAAAGTAGGGTATTATGATTTCTACATGTTATGATAAATGAATGCAGTGATAAAATATAATTTTTAGTTGTTTAATTTTTTTCTATTTTAGCAGTTAATAGATTAAACCCAAAATCTACAATAATGAAAAAACTATTTGTGCTAGCTTTGCTAACTGTAGGAAGCATTGCTTTTTCTCAGGAAAATAAGAAAATTTCTACGTACAATTACGGTCACAACGGAATGGAATACGTTGTCATAACCAAAAACGAAACTACAATTGTAAGTACGTTCAATTCCAAACACCAAATCAAAGAGGAAGTAGCCACAAAAATTTACGACCAACTAAAAGCGGGCCGGTTTTCAACTGGTGATACAATTACAATTGATGCCAACAATGCTAAAGTTACGGGTAAATGCTACATTAACAAAAACGGCAAACTCAAAGCTGTAAATTTCTACTATGAAAAAGTAGAATGGAATAATGGGTTGACTGAAATTTATAAAAAAGTATAGTTATCATAAAAAAACGCTCCTGATGGGAGCGTTTTCTTTTGCAAAATGTATTACTATCCTTAGGCGTTACCTGCGGCAGCAATCAAATTCAGTGCCGATCCTGCTTTGAACCAACCAATTTGACTGTCATTGTATGTATGGTTAGCCAAAATGGTTTCTTTTGAACCATCGGCATGTACAATTTCAATTGTCAATGGCTTGCCCGGAGCAAAACTCGTCAAGTCAACAAAGTTGAACGTATCGTCTTCTTTAATTTTGTCGTAATCGGCTTCGTTAGCAAAAGTCAAAGCCAACATACCTTGCTTTTTCAAGTTCGTTTCGTGTATACGAGCAAATGATTTTACCAAAACCGCTTTCACGCCCAAGAAACGAGGTTCCATAGCGGCATGCTCACGTGATGAACCTTCACCGTAGTTTTGATCACCCACCACTATACTTGGTACTCCAGCCGCTTTGTATGCGCGTTGAACCGTTGGTACTGCATCGTATTGGCCTGTTAGTTGGTTTTTTACTTTATTGGCTTCTTGGTTAAAAGCATTGATTGCACCAATCAGCATGTTGTTGGAAATATTATCCAAATGCCCACGGAAACGCAACCACGGCCCAGCCATAGAAATGTGGTCGGTGGTACATTTACCAAACGCTTTGATTAATAATTTAGCGCCTGTAATATTGTTTCCATCCCAAGGTTCGAATGGAGCTAATAGTTGCAAACGATCAGAAGTAGGAGAAACTACAACTTGAACATGGCTTCCATCAGCTGCTGGCGCTTGAAAACCAGCATCTTCAACGTCGAAGCCTCTTTTTGGAAGTTCGTCTCCTGTAGGTGGATTCAATTTTACTGCTTCGCCTTTATCATTCAAAAGTGTATCCGTAATCGGATTAAACGACAAGTCTCCTGAGATTGCTAAAGCTGCTACCATTTCTGGAGATGTTACAAAAGCATGTGTATTCGGGTTACCGTCGGCACGCTTTGAAAAGTTTCGATTGAACGAATGCACAATGGTATTTTTTTCGCCTTTGTCTGCACCTGCTCTATCCCACTGACCGATACAAGGACCACAAGCATTTGTAAATACTTTGGTTCCCATTTTCTCAAAAGTAGCAATGATACCATCTCTCTCGATAGTGTAACGAATTTGTTCCGAACCAGGGTTGATTCCGAATTCCGCTTTAGGTGTTATACCATGTGCCACAGCCTGCTCTACAATTGAAGCTGCGCGAGCCATATCTTCGTATGATGAGTTGGTACACGAACCAATTAATCCCCATTCAACCTTCAAAGGCCATTCATTTTTAGTTGCCTCCTCCTTCATTTTAGAAACTGGAGTTCCTCTATCGGGTGTAAAAGGCCCGTTGATGTGTGGCTCTAATTCTGATAAATTGATTTCAATTACTTGATCAAAATACTGATTAGGATTCGCATATACTTCCGCATCACCTGTCAAATAAGGAGCCACTTTGTCTGCAGCATCCACTACATCTTGACGACCTGTTGCTGCTAAATATCTTCGCATCGAATCATCATAACCAAAAGTAGAAGTTGTAGCACCAATTTCGGCACCCATATTGCAAATCGTTCCTTTTCCAGTGCACGACATGTTGGTAGCACCTTCTCCAAAATATTCAACTATAGCACCTGTTCCCCCTTTTACGGTGAGAATGTCTGCCACTTTAAGAATTACATCTTTGGGAGCTGTCCATCCATTCAATTTACCCGTCAATTTTACACCAATGAGTTTTGGAAATTTCAATTCCCAAG
>CAZAJH010000298.1:0-2273 GCA_964485385.1 uncultured Flavobacterium sp. | reverse complement strand
AAGTGTTGCAGAAGCAACCATTACAAACTGGTTAAAAAAAGTAGGGGAAACCATTTCGGCTGATGAAGCGGTTTTGGAGATTGCTACAGATAAAGTAGATAGTGAAGTTCCTAGCGAAGTATCGGGAACACTGACCGAAATTTTATTCCAAGTGAATGATGTAGTAAAAGTAGGTCAAACAATTGCTATTATCGAAACGGAAGGAGGCAGTGTTGAAGCTCCTAAAGTAGCTGAAGTGGCAGAGCCAGCTGTAAGTGAGGTAGAGAAGACAGTTGAAGTCGCAAAGGAAATTGCCGCTCCAGCCGATTTCTCAGCTTCGGATAAATTCTTTTCACCATTGGTAAAAAACATCGCCAAAGAAGAAGGTGTTTCGTTAGCTGAATTAGAAAATATTTCAGGTTCAGGAAAAGACGGTCGCGTAACTAAAGAGGATTTATTAAACTATATTAAAAATAAAGGAAGTCAACCAACTCCAGCGGCTCAACCTCAAGTTTCCACTCCTGTTGCGCAACCAACAGTTGTTGCTTCTCAACCAACCACTCAAGCGGTTCCGGTTTCTGTAAACGGTGGCGACGAAATTGTTGAAATGGATCGCATGCGCAAACTCATTTCACAATACATGGTGGCTTCAGTACAAACTTCGGCTCACGTACAATCCTTTATTGAAGTGGATGTAACCAATATTGTAAAATGGAGAGATAAAGTTAAAACGGCTTTTGAAAAGCGCGAAGGTGAAAAATTAACGTTCACACCAATATTTATGGAAGCGGTTGCAAAAGCTTTAAAAGATTTTCCTATGATGAATATTTCGGTAGATGGTGAGTACATCATCAAAAGAAAAAACATCAACCTCGGAATGGCAGCAGCTTTACCCAACGGAAATTTAATTGTTCCCGTGATTAAAAACGCCGACCAATTGAATTTAGTTGGTATGGCTAAAGCGGTAAACGATTTAGGAAATAGAGCGAAAGCTGGAAAATTAAAACCAGACGATACGCAAGGCGGAACGTATACAGTGACCAATGTTGGCACTTTTGGTTCAGTTTTTGGAACACCGATTATCAACCAACCGCAAGTCGGAATCTTAGCTTTGGGTGCGATCAGAAAAGTGCCAGCCGTTATCGAAACGCCAGAAGGTGATTTTATAGGCATTCGCCAAAAAATGTTCTTATCGCACAGTTATGACCACCGAGTAGTAGATGGCGCATTAGGTGGAAGCTTCGTCAAACGGGTAGCCGACTATTTGGAAGCTTGGGATAGCAATAGAGAAATTTAAAATGCTATAAATCAAAACCCTTTCAAAAAATGAAAGGGTTTTTTTATAAAAAACAGTAAAAATATCATTTTATCGACCAACGGTATTACCAAAATTTTATATTTGTCGCATAAATTTTACAAATGGAATTAAAACTCAACCGACCAATTTGCTTCTTCGATCTTGAAACTACCGGAATTGATGTTGCTAAAGACCGCATTGTCGAAATATCGATTTTTAAGGTCTATCCAAACGGAAACAAAGAAAGTAAAACGTGGTTGGTTAATCCAACAATTCCAATTCCACCTATGGCAACCGCCGTACACGGAATTACCAACGAAAAAGTAGCCAACGAACCTACTTTCAAGGAATTGGCATCACAGATTCACAACATGATCAAAGATTCGGACTTGGCAGGTTTCAATTCCGATCGATTTGATATTCCGCTTTTAGCAGAAGAATTGTTGCGTGCCGAAGTCGATTTTGATATGAAAAACCGCGTTTCTGTAGATGTACAAACCATCTTTCACAAAAAGGAAGAACGCACACTGAGCGCTGCCTACAAATTTTATTGTAACCAAAGTTTGGATAATGCGCATAGCGCTGAAGCTGATACGATGGCTACTTATGAAATATTAAAAGCGCAATTGGAACGTTACGACGATTTACCCAACGATATGAAAGCTCTAGCTGAATTTACAACGCGTAAAAAAGCAGTTGATTTCGCGGGTTTTATAGCCTTGAACGACAAAGGCCAAGAAATATTCACTTTTGGCAAAAATAAAGGACAATTGGTAGAGGAAGTACTTGAAAAAGAACCGGGTTACTTTGGTTGGATTCAAGGAGCTGATTTTCCACTGTATACTAAAAAAGTGCTTACTGGAATTAAATTAAGAAAACTCAATACAAAATAGTGTTCAGTATGCAGTGTTCAGTCAACAGTACTGACCACTGACCACTGATCACTGATCACTGACTACTGACTACTGACTACTGACTATGAAGATCATCTGCATCG
>CAZAJH010000297.1:0-2283 GCA_964485385.1 uncultured Flavobacterium sp. | reverse complement strand
TTACACTGCCCCAAGCGCCACTAAAACCTCTGTTAATGGTGTAATTGATAGACACCCAATCAACCTGTTTGCAGGAGACGTATTTGTTGATCTTCCAATTGGTGATAAACAGAAAAAAATGGCTGTAACGGCTTACAGTGTATTTTATGATTACGATTTTGGCCCCAATTACTTACGAAATGTGGGGATTATGAATGAAGGTGTTGTAGATCCTACATTCACCGATTCGAGAGCTTTGGCTGGACCAGGTAATTTACAACCAATGATTGGTACTGGTAACATTTGGTACACCCAAGCTGGTTTTTTACTTCCTAATAAGGCGGAAAAACCAAAACTCAGAATCCAACCTTTTGCTGCTTACACGTACAAAGATTTTGACGCACTTGAAAAAGCGAGTAGTCAATTTGATATTGGTTCCAATTTCTTCTTAGATGGTCATCATGCCAAAATAACAGCTCAATATTCGAGTCGCCCCGTCTATTTAACCAAAGATGCAGTTGATTCACACAAAGGAGAATTTCTATTGCAACTGCAAATTTATTTATAACTAATTTTAAAAAACACAAAATATGAGTGATAAAAAAACAACTGGAATTTGGAAAGTGATTTCCGCTTCCTCAATGGGAACCATGATCGAATGGTATGATTTTTACATTTTCGGTAGTTTGGCCGTAGTATTGTCTACCAAATTTTTCCCAACCGACAATCCGACTGCTGCGTTCTTGTCGACCCTAGCTACTTTTGCAGCGGGTTTCGTAGTTCGCCCTTTTGGAGCATTATTCTTCGGTCGATTAGGTGATTTAATCGGACGTAAATATACCTTTATGGTAACCTTGATGTTGATGGGTGGAGCTACCTTCGTTATCGGATGTATTCCAAGTTATGAAACCATTGGATTTGCAGCTCCCATACTCGTTTTAATTTTGCGTTTACTGCAAGGTTTGGCTCTTGGAGGCGAATACGGTGGTGCAGCTACCTATGTGGCCGAGCACGCACCTAAAGGACA
The DNA here is from genome assembly GCA_964485385.1 of uncultured Flavobacterium sp. Classification (GTDB taxonomy): domain Bacteria; phylum Bacteroidota; class Bacteroidia; order Flavobacteriales; family Flavobacteriaceae; genus Flavobacterium. Next base: position 1,277 of record CAZAJH010000297.1, on the reverse strand, counting down.
AAAAGGCTATTGGACCTCATGGATACAAACGACTGCTACCGTGGGATTATTTATATCCTTGATGGTCATTTTATTGACTAAAGCTGCGTTATCAAAAGAAGCTTTTGATGAGTGGGGTTGGAGAGTTCCTTTTTGGGTTTCCATCTTGATGGTGTATGTTTCGTATTTGATTCGTAAAAACATGCACGAATCGCCTGCATTCGCTAAAGCCAAATCGGAAGGAAAGACATCTACCAATCCGTTAAAAGAAAGTTTTGGTCACAAATACAACTTAAAATTCGTTTTGTTGGCTTTGTTTGGTGCTACCATGGGCCAAGGTGTGGTGTGGTATACAGGCCAATTCTATGCCATGAACTTCCTTAAAACGGTACAAAGCATTGATTCTTCGCAAGTTGATATGCTTCTGGGTATAGCGCTTATTTTAGGAACACCATTCTTTGTCGTATTTGGTTGGCTGAGTGATAAAATAGGCAGAAAATCTATCATGATGGCGGGTATGTTACTGGCTATCTTATTATACCGCCCCATCTATCGTGCTATGTATGCTTCAACCGATTTGGCTTTGAAAACTGAAATAGTAGAGCAAACCAAAATAGTACCTTCTTCAAAAGAAATTGATGCCACAAAATTGGATTCGATCTACACCACAACTAAAGCATTTACAGATGGTACCACGGTAGAAGAAATCAAAACTATTCATTTTGAAAACGGTAAGATTATGGTTGATGACAAAGGAAAAGAAAAAGTAGAAACCAAAGTCACCAAAATGATTACAAGCTCAGACAAATGGTTCTTGGTGTTTATGGTATTCATCCAAGTTATTTTTGTCACCATGGTTTACGGACCAATTGCGGCCTTTTTGGTTGAAATGTTCCCCGTTAAAATTCGCTACACTTCGATGTCATTGCCTTACCACGTTGGAAACGGAATTTTTGGAGGTTTGCTTCCTGCTATTTCTACTTACTTTGTTACCCAAGCCAAAGACGCTGGAGATGCCGAGTTTTACCTCGAAGGATTGTGGTATCCAATTGGTATAGCAGCCGTTTGTTTTATCATTGGAATGATATACATTGACAGAAAAATTAATACACTTCACGACTAAAAGATATAACTATGAATGCATTAAAAAAATATTTAGGAATTGTATGGATTGCACTTGCAGCAGCAGTGGCTTACTATGCAATTGGCATTTTTGGAGGTAAATTGACCTCTGGAAAACAAGACGATTTGGTTTTCGGAATCATTGTGTTTTTTATACTGCTGCCCATGGTGGTCAC
>CAZAJH010000296.1:0-2290 GCA_964485385.1 uncultured Flavobacterium sp. | reverse complement strand
ATGCTTTACAATGCAACTCGCTTGTTGCTACTTGTGTTGTGCGGATTTTTGGCTTTAGACTTTATCATTTTATTTTCCTCTAAAAACGGGATTGAAGGGCAACGCATCACACCCGAAAAATTATCAAATGGCGATGAAAATCCAATTGTAGTTTCGATACGAAATTTCTATACTTTCACCGTTTTTGTAAAAGTAATTGACGAAATACCGCATCAATTTCAAGTACGCAATTTTGAAATCAAACGCAAAATAAAAAATGCATCGACCGACGATTTTCAATACTATTTACGACCAACGGAGCGCGGCGAATACTACTTTGGCAACCTGAACATTTATGTCGCTTCGCCATTGCGATTACTCTCCAAACGCTTTACCTTCAACAAAGACGTTATGGTGCCAACCTATCCTTCCTACATCCAATTGCGTAAATACGATTTGATTGCTTTTTCTAATAATTTATTTCAATATGGTGTAAAAAAAATACGTCGCATTGGTCACACTATGGAGTTTGAACAAATCAAAGAATACGTTCAAGGTGATGACATCAGAACATTGAACTGGAAGGCTACAGCGAAAAAAAATGCGCTGATGGTAAATCAATTTCAAGACGAAAAATCGCAAAATATTTACATGGTTATCGACAAAGGCCGAACGATGAAAATGCCATTCAACGGGTTGAGTTTATTGGATTATGCCATCAACACTACTTTGGTATTGTCTAATGTAATTTTGAAAAAACACGATAAAGCGGGTATGTTTTCTTTTTCTAAAAAAGTAGACAATCGCGTGGTTGCCGAAAAAAGAACTTCGCAGATGCAAAAGATTTTGGAAAACCTATACAATGTAAAAACCGATTTCTTTGAAAGCGATTACTCGCGTTTGTATGCTGATATCAAGAAAAACATCAACCAACGAAGTTTAATTATTTTGTATACCAACTTTGAAACAATGGATGGTTTACACCGGCAGTTGCCCTATTTGAAAGGAATTGCCAAAAGCCATTTACTCGTAGTGGTTTTCTTTCAAAACACCGAACTGAACCACATTACTGAGAAAAAAGCCGAAACCATCCAAGAAGTCTACGATAAAGTCATTGCTGAAAAATTCATTTTTGAGAAAAAACTCATCGTCAACGAACTCAAAAAATACGGAATTCACTCGGTGCTTACCCAGCCCGAAAACCTTACACTCGATTCCATCAACAAGTATTTGGAGATAAAAGCTCGCGGAATATTATAAGGTCTATCAATATTTTGGTACTTTTGACCTTTTTAGTGCCAATTTCTATGATTAAACAAATCACGTCTTCGCAAAATCCATTGATCAAATCGTTGGTTTTACTACAAGAAAAAGCCAAAGCCCGCAAACAAACGGGCACTTTTTTGATTGAAGGCTTGCGCGAAATCGAATTGGCTTTAAGGGGAAATTACGAATTAGAAACGATCTTATTTTGCCCCGAATTACTTGACAAATCTTTTGATCTTTCCAGCCTTCCAGCTTTCCAGCAAATAGAAATCTCCAAAGAAGTGTACCAAAAATTGGCCTATCGCGATACTACCGAAGGTATACTAGCGGTGGCAAAAGCCAAATCGTTGGCATTGGACGACTTACAGCTTCCTGAAAATCCACTTATTTTAGTCATGGAAAGTATCGAAAAACCAGGTAATGTGGGAGCCATGCTTCGAACGTGCGATGCGGCGAGAGTAGATGCGGTAATTGTAGCCAATCCCAAAACCGATTTATACAACCCAAATATTGTTCGATCTAGTGTCGGATGCCTGTTTACCAATCCAATTGCAACGGGATCAACAGAGGAAGTAATTAAATTTTTAAATAAGAAAAATATTACTATATTTGCCGCCACATTACAGAATTCCCAGTTCTATCATCAACAAAATTATACTATTCCAACTGCATTAGTTGTGGGGACAGAGGCTACTGGTTTGTCAGCAGCTTGGCGTGAAAAACCCATACAAAACATCATTATTCCAATGCAAGGTGAAATCGATTCTATGAATGTTTCCGTAGCTTCAGCCATTTTATTGTTCGAAGCCAAGAGACAAAGAGGATTTTAATTTCAACTTAAATCAACCATAATGAAACAACACTTTTTTAGTATTATTTGCCTCCTTTCTACTTGCCTTTCTCTCGCTCAAATAACCGAAACCGAACTTGATGATCTAGTTGAAAAAACAAGAACTACTTTTAATGTTCCCGGTATCGCTGTAGCCATCATCAAAGATGGAAAAATTGTAGTCTCAAAAGGATATGGTGTGACCAACATCAACAC
>CAZAJH010000295.1:0-2313 GCA_964485385.1 uncultured Flavobacterium sp. | reverse complement strand
AATCTCCAAAACCGCTTCGTCAGCCGAGATGGTTTCCCCTACTTTTTTTAACCAGTTTGTAATGGTTGCTTCTGCAACACTTTCGCCCATTTTGGGTAATTTCAATTCAAACTTTGCCATATCATTAAACTAAAGTTGTGTTTTGTTATTTAGGTTGCAAAATTAGTAAAAGTATTTAGGTTTTACCACGGATTCACTAATTTTTTATCTTCTTGTTTTAAAATCTAAAAATCTTATAATCTTACCATCTTACAATCCTTTTAATCTCCCAACAGAATCACTTCTCCTCTATCGTTACTCGAATTGCTACCTATAATAAAATTGCTATTGGGCGGCAGTATTTTGAACGTTAAAGAGTCATTTTTTTTCCGTTCCATAAATGAAATAATCGCTCCAAACGAATAATAATTGGCATCTAAAATGACCTCGGACTGTGGCTGAAACGCCGTTTCCATAGTGGCTAAATGCACCTTCTTTCCCAACTTAGATTCTATTTTTTGCTTAGTTACTTCATTTTGAGAAATAAAAAAATAGTGATTAGGGATTGTCTTAGGTTTGGGCTTTCCTTGAAACATTTTAATAAAGGAAAAAAATACAATTCCGATTTTCATAAAAAGCGAAAAAAAGACCGAAACCGTAAAGTGCTTTTTATAGAAGAAATTCATCGCCTCTTGAAATCGTTTCATGTATGTTCCGTCTTTTATCGTGCTTTCCCCTTTGTAATGAATAACGGCAGTTTCAGGATAATAATAATTCGACTTTCCTTTTTGCAAAACCATATAGCTTAGGTCGATATCATCCGAATACATGAAACAATTCTCGTCGAAACCACCGACATCCAAATACAACTCGCGTTTCATAATCATAAATGCACCAACCAAAATATCAACTTTACCCGATTGATTTTCGGTTAAATGTTGGGCGTAATATTTTCCAAAAACATTTGAAATTGTATACAATCCGAAGATTTTAGTAAAAGCAACCCAAGGTGTTGGAACTCCGCGTTTGGATTCGGGCAAGAAATTTCCTCTTCCGTCGATGAGTTTGCAACCGATGATTCCAGTGTTCAGTGACCAGTGTTCAGTGTTCAGTAGTTTAGAAAAAGTGTCTTCTGCTACAACTGTATCCGGATTTAAAATACATATGAATTCGCCTTTGGCATGAGCAACGCCTATATTATTTCCTTTAGGGAAACCCGCATTTTCTTTGTTTTCAATGAGCTTGATGTCAGGAAAACGCAGCTTCATCATCGCACAACTGTCATCAGAAGAGTGATTATCAACAACAATAATTTCGCCATCCATTCCTTCAAGAGCTTTTTGGACACTAAGCACACATTGCTCTAAAAAATAGCGCACATTGTAGTTGAGGATGACGACCGAGAGTTGCATGAGGCAAATATAATAATTAATAAGATTGTTGGATTTTAAGATTGTAAGATTGTACGATACTTTTTTGTCATACAGTCTTAAAATCCCACAGTCCATTAAAACAAAGTTGCTTACTGCCTCACAATCCCTTACTTTTGCAAAAAAATTACCATTGTGAATTATTTATCAGTAGAAAATATATCCAAATCGTTTGGTGAACGCACCTTGTTCAAAGACCTTTCGTTTGGCATCAACAAAGACCAAAAAATTGCTTTTATAGCCAAAAATGGTTCGGGTAAAACCTGTATCATGACTATTTTAAATGGCGATGACGAACCCGATACCGGCCAGGTTATCATTCGGAAAGACATCAAAATGGCATTTTTGTCGCAGGTTCCCAATTTGCAAGACGAATTGACTGTTGAAGAAAGTATTTTTGCCTCTGATAACGAGATTTTGAAAGTCATTGAGCGCTACGAAAAAGCCTTGGAAAAGCCCGAAGATGAAGAAGCCTACCAAAAGGCATTTGATGACATGGACCGCTACAATGCGTGGGATTTTGAAACGCAATTCAAACAAATTTTGTTCAAATTGAAGTTGGAAGACCTCAAAATGAAAGTTAAAAATATGTCGGGTGGACAAAAGAAACGCTTGTCATTGGCCATTATTTTGATCAATCGACCTGATTTATTGATTTTGGACGAGCCGACGAATCACCTCGATTTGGAGATGATCGAATGGTTAGAGAGTTATTTTGCCAAAGAAAACATTACGCTGTTTATGGTGACGCACGACCGTTTCTTTTTGGAACGTGTCTGCAATGAAATCATCGAACTCGACAACGGAAAATTATACCAATACAAAGGTAATTATTCGTATTATTTGGAAAAAAAGAGGAACGTATTGCCTCTGAAAATGCCTCAATAGACAAGGCTCAGAACCT
>CAZAJH010000294.1:0-2314 GCA_964485385.1 uncultured Flavobacterium sp. | reverse complement strand
TCGTTTTACTGTAGTTTGCATTCCAATCAGCTGTTCTAAATAATCACGTTGGTTAGACAATCGCGGAATTTTGTGTTGACCACCCAACTTATTTTGTTCTTTCAACCAATCGTAAAACAAGTTTTCGCGTGCTACATGTATAGATAACTGATTTAGCGTCATATTATTGTACCGTTTGGCTTCGTAATCTGAATTGACCGTTTGTAGCGTTTCGTCGAGTACTTTGGTAAACAATTTCAAATCTTCAGGATGCTTTTTGAATTCAATCATCCATTCGTGAGCGCCTTTTTCTTTTCCTTTCATAAAAATGGGTGCCACTGTATAGTCTTTTACTTCACAGTTGAGTTGTGAACACGTTTTAGCTATAGCAGTATCGGTATTTTCCACCATCAGTTCTTCACCAAAAACATTGATATGGTGTTTGGTTCTTCCAGAAACACGAATTCGGTATGGTTTCAATGAAGTAAATCGGACAGTATCACCAATCATATAACGCCACAAACCCGAATTAGTGGTAATAACAATGGCGTAATTTTTATACAACTCTACTTCAGACAAGCGAACTGTTTTTTGACTCTCGGTGCCAAAAGTATCCATTGGAATGAATTCGTAAAAAATGCCATAATCTAGCATCAGCAGTAAATCGTTCGAATAATTCAAATCTTGGATAGCAAAAAATCCTTCCGAAGCATTGTAAATTTCGTAGTATTTGAAGTCGTTGTTGGGTAGAATTTTTTGGTACTGTTCGCGGTAAGGTTCAAAATTTACACCTCCGTGAAAATAAACTTCCAGATTGGGCCAAAGCTCATATAAACTGGTATTGTTGGTTTCAGTCAAGATACGGTTCAACAACACCAACATCCACGAAGGAACTCCAGCAAAACTCGTTACATTTTCACGCTTCGTTTCGTTGATAATGGCTGTTAGTTTGGTTTCCCATTCACTCATCAACGACACTTTATTGCTAGGCGTACTGCTGAATTCAGCCCACATTGGCATATTTTCAATCAAAATGGCAGACAAATCTCCAAAAGAAGTATTGTTGTTTTCGTAAATTTGAGAACTGCCACCCAAGCGCAAACTTTTTCCCAGAAATAATTCTGAACTTTCGTTGTTGTTCAGGTACATGCACAACAAATCTTTACTGCCTTTGTAATGACAATCTTCAAGTGCTTCTGAACTAACAGGAATAAATTTACTTTTGGCATTGGTGGTTCCGCTCGATTTGGCAAACCACTTAATCGGCGTGTGCCAAAATACATTTTGTGCCCCTTTTCGGGTGAGCTCAATCATGGGCTCTAACTCTTCGTAAGTCGAAACCGGAACGCGCTCCGCAAAAGTTTTATAATTTTTAATCGATTCAAAGTCGTATTTTTTTCCTACCACAGTTTCTTCGCAATTGCGGATGAGGTTCATCAATAATTCATCTTGCACTTCATGCGGGTATTTCAAAAACAACTCAATCTGATGAATGCGCTGTTTTAAAACCCAAGAAGCAATCGAATTGATGATAGGAAACGGCATTTTTGAATGGTGAATTAGGATTAAAAGAAAGGGGGAGTTATTTTTTTAGATCAGAAACAAACTCTAAAATAGATTGAGCCATTTCTGTTTGTCCTTTTTCACTAGTAAGGTAGTTGCGATCGATTTCGTTCGAAATAAATCCAAATTCAACTACCATGGCCGGACATTGTGCTTTTTTCAGAACCATAAATGGTGCTTTTTTTACGCCCCGATTACTTAAAGGCGTTTTTTTGGCCAATTTAAAAAGTAGTTTTTCAGCCAAGACAACGGATTGTTCATAATGATTAGATTGATCCGAAACATAAACTTCAAAACCTTTTGTTGTGGGATTGTTATTGTTGTTGATATGCAAAGAAAGGGCCAAATCTGGCTTTATCTCATTGATAAGACTTGCACGCTCTAAAAGTGATATAGGAGAATCATCATTTCGTGTAAAATGAATTTTTACGTCAGTATCGGTATTGAGTTCATGAATTTTTTTTGAGATGATTTCAGCGATTTCTTTTTCTTTGTAGGATTGAAATGTTGCGCCATGGTCATGTCCTCCGTGACCCGCATCAATCACCACGTTGATAACTTTATTGTCTTTTGTTACAAATGACAAACTAAATAAGGCCAAAGCCAACAGTATAAATTTGAGCGAATTTTTCATAAAGTGATTGATTTAATGTGACACAACATTTATATTTACGCTAAAATAGTAAATTTATTGTTACTATTCATCCTAATTTCAAACTATAGCTTAATTATGACCTACGAAGGAGTACTGACCAAAATGCAGACAGAATAT
>CAZAJH010000293.1:0-2316 GCA_964485385.1 uncultured Flavobacterium sp. | reverse complement strand
CTTCGCAAAGCCGATCAATCGTTTACCCAAGTAATGACACAAGCGGTTGAGAAATTACTATAAAAAAAACCGCAACGTAGCTGTTGCGGTTTATATTTTCAAAAAAGTCTTTAATTACTGACCACTGTTCACTGAATATTACTTCTTCACCACTGGCGGGTATTGCATCAGGATTTGAGTTACAAATTCTTTGATGTTTTCGTCTTTTTTTTCACTTTTTTTAGTTAGTGTGCCTTCGCCCGAACCTTGCCAAACCAATTCCTTGGTCTTGTTGTCAATGAAGTCAATGGTCAAAGTGCCTTCGGTGTAACGGTACACGCTGGTATTGCCGCCCCACATCCATGGGTCCCAGCCCCAACCCCAGCCCCAACCCCAACCCCAGCCCCAGCCGGCGTTGAATTGGTTTACATCTACTTGTTCCCTTTCTTTGGTAAAAAAGGTAATCATCAAATCGGGGTTGTCACTTTTGGTGAAGCCTTTAGCAGCCATCACTTCATCAATAGAGCGTAAGATGCGCTTTTTGTCTAAGTCAGAAACTTCTACTTTATCTATACCACTTTTGTGATAAGCGTAGGTTTTGTAACCATCAAACGACACATTTTTGTCGTAGTCTGAGTTTACTCTTACCGAACTGCACGAAGCAAGTACAAAGAGTAGGAGTAGTGGGATGAATTGGAGTGCTTTCATAGTGTTTTTATTTTAGTTTCAAGTTTCAGCTTTCAAGTTTCAAGTTGAATCTAGAACCAACTTGAAACTTTAAACCTGAAACAAATTTTCATTTACATCATTTGGGATGGTCACTTTCAATAAAGGTTGCGTAGCCATAGCCCTTTTTATCGCAAAAATCGCACCTTCGTTTCGGGCCCAACTTCTTCGCGAAATACCGTTGTTTACATCCCAAAAAAGCATTGATTCTAAGCGTCTGGATGCCTCTTTACTACCATCAAGAACCATACCAAAACCACCGTTAATTACTTCGCCCCAGCCCACGCCACCGCCGTTGTGAATCGAGACCCATGTGGCGCCTCTAAAACTATCGCCAATCACATTGTGAATGGCCATATCCGCTGTAAAACGCGAACCATCGTAAATGTTTGAAGTTTCTCTATAAGGCGAATCGGTTCCGGAAACATCGTGATGGTCGCGCCCTAAAATTACATACCCAATTTCGCCTCTGGCAATGGCTTGGTTGAATGCTTCGGCTATTTTGATTCGGCCTTCGGCATCGGCGTATAAAATGCGGGCTTGTGAACCCACAACCAATTTATTCTCTTGAGCCCCTTTGATCCACTGAATGTTATCGGCCATTTGTTGTTGGATTTCTTCGGGCGAATGTTTCATCATTTCCTCCAGAACTTCGCAGGCAATTTGGTCAGTTTTGGCCAAATCTTCAGGTTTACCAGAGGCGCAAACCCAACGGAAAGGTCCGAATCCGTAGTCAAAACACATCGGCCCCATGATGTCTTGTACGTAACTCGGGTATTTGAATTCTCTACCCAATGTCGGATGGTCGTTCATAACATCGGCACCTGCTCGAGAAGATTCCAATAAAAAGGCATTTCCATAATCGAAGAAATAGGTTCCTTTGGCAGTATGTTTATTGATAGCTGCCGCATGACGGCGCAAGGTTTTTTGCACTTCTTCTTTGAATTTTTCAGGATTATTGGCCATCAATTCGTTTGATTCCTCAAACGTGTAACCCATTGGGTAATAACCGCCAGCCCACGGATTGTGTAATGAAGTTTGATCCGAACCCAAATCAATGTGCAAGTTTTCTTGATTGAAACGTTCCCAAACGTCTACTACGTTTCCGAGGTAAGCAATGGAAACAACTTCATTGTTTGCCAAAGCGGTTTTCACTCTTGGAACCAAATGGTCGATGTTGTCTATAATTTCGTTGATCCAGCCTTGTTCGTGGCGAATTTTAGTAATTTTCGGATTTACCTCGGCGCAAACCGTGACGCAACCAGCAATATTTCCGGCTTTGGGTTGTGCGCCGCTCATTCCGCCGAGACCTGAGGTTACAAATAAGCCACCTTTAGGTGATTTTTTTATTTTTCTAAATCCGTTTAAAACGGTGATTGTAGTTCCGTGTACGATTCCTTGCGGCCCGATGTACATGTAACTTCCGGCCGTCATTTGTCCGTATTGCGAAACACCTAGAGCGTTCATTTTTTCCCAATCGTCGGGTTTGGAGTAGTTGGGAATGACCATTCCGTTGGTTACTACCACCCTTGGTGCTTCTTTGTGCGATGGAAATAAACCCATCGGATGACCCGAATACATCACCAAAGTTTGTTCGTCGGTCATTTCGGC
>CAZAJH010000292.1:0-2336 GCA_964485385.1 uncultured Flavobacterium sp. | reverse complement strand
TTTTGTTTGATGTAAATTGAACCCAACAAAAAAGACGCTTTTCCATTTGAAGGTTTGGCTTGTAACAAACTTTTTAGCGTTGATTTAGCTTTTTCATATTGTTCAGCATCAATCATCTTTTTGGCTCCTTCTACATCTTGCGCAAAACCGAAAGTGGTTGAAGCTAACATCGCAATGCTAAAAATTTTAACTGTATTCATTGTTTTATTATTTAGTTTCTAATTGATTTCTAATTCTAATATTTCGCCCAGGAATCCGCACGGGAGCTAATCCCGATTTTAAGATTATTCGTTGCCCTTTCTCTCCTGAAATAAAAGAGGCGAAGCCCATTCCTAATCCTTCATACCCTTGACAATTGATAATGTACAAATCACGTGCCAAAGGATATTTGCCTGCTGCTATGTTCTCTTGACTGGGAGATACAAACTCATTGTTATTCCCTCGTACACGCAATACATTAATTTTATCAATATCTTCTAAAATTTCTTGTGAAGGCTGAACTATCCAATTCACTCCCACCACTCCTATAATACCATCGTTGGCAGCAACATACTTAATTACTTCTTTGGAGTTAGCAAAAGAAAAAACACCATTCTGAGGTAATTTCTTTAAGCCCGCTAATTTAAGAATATAATTGACACTACTCGAATTTGGATTATCAAAAACCAACCCTTTTATCGACGAAGACTTTCCGTGTAAAAAAGAGACCATATCAAATACCGAAATTAAGGTGTCAACGGACTTGTTATTTCGAATTAAGGCAATAGCATCTTTGGCAAAAGGTGTTGCTCTTGGTTTGATTTTTTTTTGAGAAAAAACCTTGGTCTCTTGATTGGTCAAGTTTCGAGGCAAAACAATTATATCTGCCACACCCTTTACTAAAGATAATACACTTTCGTTTTCAGATTGTGGAATTAGAGTAATTTTTGCATCATAACTGTTCTCAAAAACAGCTAATTGATCTTCAACAATAGGAAGTAGGGATTCATCAACTAAAATTTTAGTTTTTCCTTTCAATATAGTTTCTTCGTTGGCCTTATCCTGTTTGCAGGAAAACAAGAGGATCAAAAAAACCACGAAAAAAAAACCGAAATAGTTACGAACACTTTGCATTATTGATTATCTGTATTGGCATTAAAAAAACGTAAAAAACGAATGAAAGCATACACAATCATTAGTACACCGAGCGCCAATCGGTATTTAAAACCCATTCTAAGTGGCAATCTTTCCCAAAAAATGATGGCGAGTCCAAATGTTAAATAAATCAAAAAGAACAAAATCCCTATAAATAGAAGAAATCGCTCCTTAAGCGATTTCTTCATAAAATTATGTATCCAATTTTGAATCATTATTCGGAGTTAGCTTGTAACAAAATGGGTAACGTGTACGAACATCTCACATTTTTACCATTTTGAACTGCTGGAGTCCAGCGCGGACATTTTCTTAATAACTTCTCTGCTGCAGCTTTAGTACCATACCCGAGATCCCTAACTTTGATGTCAGTCAACGAACCATCTTTTTCAACCACAAAAGAAACAATCAAACGCCCACCCGGAAAATTCTCATCTTCGGGTTGCTCAAAGTTGTTTTGAACATACTTGTAGAACTTATCAATTCCTCCGGGAAACTCAGGCTTAACCTCAACACCTGCTGAATTGTACAAATTGTTGTCTTCTTCAACTACTTCTACTTGTTTCGGCCCATCTCCAGGTGGTTCAACCGTAAGGTCAGCATTGGGATCTCCTTTGATATCTTCCTTACCTAAGTTTTTGTCCTTGATTTCTTCAACCTTTGGTGGCTCTTCTGTTACTTCTTCTGTTTTAGCTACAACAGGTTTCACAAACTTTACTTGATCCACTTTCGGAGGAGGAGGTGGTGGTGGTGGTAAATTTTCCTTTGGTTTCTCTTTTGGAGGCAACTTCACCGTTGTAATTTTGGTATCTAATGCAATGTCATCATCTTGACCCAAACCTTCAAAAATCTCCATTATTCTGGGTGTAGCAATGGCTAAACTAAAAATAACTCCACCTATCAACAAAGCGCGCAGCGTTGTAGTTGTATTTTTCTTGCGCAATTCATAAGCTCCGTAACTTTTATTGCGTCCTTCAAATACAATTTCGAGCCATTGTTTTTTTAATAAATCTAATTTCATACGAATTATATTTTAAATACTCGGAGAGTATATTAGTTCATTTTGTCCGCCAAAGCCTTTTCTTCGGGCGTAAAATCATTTACAATCGCATAGGTAGGAACCGAACAAATTGCCATTTCATCTAAAATATCTACTAGGTTTCGATAATTGGATTTTTTAGTTGGCTTGATGATTACAATCATAC
>CAZAJH010000291.1:0-2338 GCA_964485385.1 uncultured Flavobacterium sp. | reverse complement strand
TCTTACAATCTTACAATCTTACAATCTTACAATCTTACAATCTTACAATCTTACAATCTTACAGTATAATATTCGCAACTGTTAAATTAAGAAGATTTCTCCAATTTCTTAAATTCGGTGTTCCCAAAAAACCAAATTCCAATCCACATTAAAAAGAACTTTTATACATTTGCTACTAAGTGTAAAATCACCAATGCAAAAATCGATATTCTATATTCTATTCTCACTATTCTTCATCCAACTTCATTCCCAAAAGAAAATGATTACACCACCGTATTTACAAAAAGGCGACACCGTTGCTATTGTTGCTACCGCGCGCAAAAACATAGAAGACAACTTACAACCTGCTATTTCTTGGCTCAAAAGTTGGGGCTTAGAAGTGGTAATTGGCAAAACCATCGGACTCGACAACAACCAACTTGCTGGTACCGACGACGAGCGTGCTGCCGATTTTCAAACGCAATTGGACAATCCCAATATCAAAGCGATTTGGTGTGTGCGTGGTGGTTATGGAACTGTACGCATGATTGATAAACTCGATTTTACCAAGTTCAAACTAAACCCAAAATGGATTGTGGGTTTTAGCGATGTGACGGTTTTACACAGTCATTTGAATACGATGGGTTTTCAATCCATTCATGGTATTATGCCTGTGAGTTCCAAAGCGACAGAAGAAGCCAAAGAAACTTTGCGCAAAGCCTTATTTGGTGAGCCATTAGCCTACTCGGTTCCCCGCGATCCGATGAATCGTTTGGGTTCGGCCAAAGGTGAATTGGTAGGCGGAAATTTGTCGATTTTGTACAGTTTGTTTGGTTCGCCCTCGTCGATAGATTGCTCGGATAAAATTTTATTCATCGAAGATTTAGACGAATATTTGTACCATATTGACCGCATGATGATGAACCTCAAGCGCAACGGTTGCCTCGAAAGCATCAAAGGAATCATCGTAGGAGGCATGACCAAAATGAAAGACAACGACATTCCGTGGGGCAAAAATGCCAATCAAATTATTGAGGATGTTTGTAAAGATTACCATATTCCAATCATCTACAATTTCCCAGCTGGGCATCTGGCTGATAATCATGCGCTTGTTTTGGGAAAACAAATCTCGATGGAAGTAAATGAGTTGGAAAGTAAAGTAATTTTTGAATAATGGAACACTGAGACTGAACACTGAATACTAAACAATGGCTTCCCACAACGAACTCGGAAAACTTGGCGAAGAATTAGCAGTAGATTTTCTACAGCAAAATGGCTATGCGATTCGCGAAACGAATTGGGTCTTTCAAAAAGCCGAAATCGACATCATCGCTCAAAAAGAAAACGTTTTGGCCATCATTGAAGTCAAAACGCGTTCGTCTATCGATTTTGGTTTGCCGCAGGATTTTGTCAAGCCCAAAAAAATACAATTGTTGGTCAAAGCCGTTAATGAATATGTTGTTTCACGTGATTTGGATGTAGAAGTTCGCTTCGATATTATCGCCATCAACAAAGAAGGCAACGATTTTCATATCGAACACATTGAAGAGGCGTTTTATTATTTTTGAAACTAAATAATTTAGCCATTGATTAGACGGATTAAGCTGATGTACGCAGTTATTAGCTGTTCCATCTGTGTAATCCGTGGCACAAAACTGACAATCCATGCAACAAATTCTCTTACTTCACGGTGCTCTCGGGAGCGAAAAAAGCTTGCAACCACTAAAGGAATTACTACAAAATGATTTCGAAGTTTACAGTTTTTCTTTTCAAGGTCATGGAGGAAACGAATTGCCTGAAAGTGATTTTACAATTGCCAATTTTGCTAACGAAGTCATCACTTTTTTGGAGGAAAAACAAATTGAATCTATTGCCGTTTTTGGTTACAGCATGGGCGGTTATGTGGGTTTGTATTTGGCCAAACAGTTCCCCGAACGAATTCAAAAATTGTTCACTTTAGCAACCAAACTGAATTGGACTGTGGAAGGTGCACAAAAAGAATCCTCAATGCTCAATCCAACAGTCATTAAAGAAAAAGTGCCGAAATACGCTATGAATTTAGAGCAATTACACGGCAAAAATTGGGAAGATTTAATGATCAAAACGGCTCAAATGATGCTCAATTTAGGTCAAAATCCCGAAGTAAAAGAGAGCGATTTCGAGCACATCAACATTCCAGTTTTACTTTCTGTTGGTGATAAAGATGCGATGGTTTCTCTAGAGGAAACTATTCATACACATCGAAAAATTAAAGATGCTCAATTGTTGGTGTTGCCTCGAACTAGTCATCCTATTGAGAAAGTTGATGTGGTGGAATTGGTTAGTCAGATAAAAAGATTTCTTTAGACGATAAGACTGT
>CAZAJH010000290.1:0-2359 GCA_964485385.1 uncultured Flavobacterium sp. | reverse complement strand
AGTAACTCGTTTACCAACCAAACTTTAGCACAAATTGAGTTGTGGAACAACAGCGACAAATACGAAAACAACGTGTACATGTTGCCGAAGCACTTAGATGAAAAAGTAGCTGCTTTACACTTGGCTAAATTGGGTGTAGAATTGGAAACTTTACGTCCGGAGCAAGCGGCTTACATAGGCGTTGAAGTGCAAGGTCCGTTCAAACCAGAGTATTACAGATACTAATCCGACTTTTTAGACTGACTTAAGCTAGTTAGGTCTTTAGATTCCTAAAATAGAAAACCCCGATTTCAGGTTGAAGTCGGGGTTTTATTATATGCCATTGCGCGCTTTTTTTTGCAAAACAATCAGAAGCTATTTCCAGCTATCCGCTCTATCTTTTGTTCCACTGCGTTACACAAAAGGATGCCGCTGCTATCTGGGCTAAGGCTTGAGTAGTAAATTGAACTCGTGCAGAAAAAAGCTAAACTACTATAATTACAACGTTTCCTTCAACCACTTATAAAACTCACTTTGCCAAACCAGCGCATTTTGTGGTTTTAACACCCAGTGGTTTTCCTCTGGAAAAAGAACAAATCTACTTTTAATGCCACGTAGTTGTGCGGCTTGAAACGCTTCTTGCCCTTGACCAATAGGCACGCGGTAATCTTTTCCACCTTGAATAATCAAAATTGGCGTATCCCATTTATCAACCATTTTTATCGGATTGAACTTGGCATAGGTTTTTTGCGCTATTGCATTGTCTTTTTCCCAATAAGCACCACCATGATCCCAATTATTGAAGAAGACTTCCTCAGTGGTTCCGTACATACTTTCTAAGTTAAAAACGCCACAGTGTGAAATAAACGTCTTGAAACGGTTGTTGTGAATTCCAGCTAAATAAAACACGGAGTAACCACCATAACTGGCGCCAACAGCTCCCAAACGCGCTTTGTCTACATAGCTTTCTTTGGCTACGTCATCTATGGCCGACAAATAATCGTCCATCACTTGCCCGCCCCAATCTTTCGATATTTGCTCGTTCCAAGCTACACCATGACCGTACATTCCACGACGATTCGGCGCTACAATGATATAGCCTTGTGAAGCCATCAATGAAAAATTCCAACGAAACGAATAGCTTTGCGTTAAAGGCGATTGTGGTCCGCCTTGGCAATATAATAGTGCAGGATATTTTTTGGTTTTATCAAAATTGGGCGGTAAAATTACCCACACCAACATTTTTTTTCCATCCGTAGTAGTTACGTAGCGTCTTTCGTATTTTGGCAACGCTAATTTGCTGTACATTTCATCGTTAATCTTGGTCAATTGCAACCACGTCTTCTTCTTTAAATTGTAAGAATAAATTTCGGCTGCATGATTCATATCTGTTCGCGTTACAATGATATCATCGCCTGAGAACCCGAAAATATCGGCTACATCAAAATCACCAGAAGTCACTTGATTTACTGTAATTGCTACTTTTGTTAGTCCAGGAAAATTAACTTCAAACAACTGTTTGGTTCCATCAATAGCTGCTGTAAAATAAACCTTCTTTTCATCTTTACTCCACATAAAATTTTCAACACTTCCGTCCCAATTGGCAGTTAAATTGAGATCCATACCTTTGAAACGAACAATAAGGTCATTTTTGTCGGCCTCGTAACCGTCGCGTTTCATTTGCAACCATGTTAGATTTCCGTTCGGAGAAAAAACAGGATTGGTATCGTAACCCAAATTAGCTGCTGTGAGGTTTTTAGTCTGTTTTGTTTCTATATTGTATTCGTATAAATCGGTATTGGTTGAAATAGCATATTCGGTTCCAAACTTCTTTTTGCAAACATAAATAATGCTTTTACTATCGGGTGACCATATAAAATCTTCGTCGCCACCAAACGGTTTTTGAGGCGAATCGTAAGGTTCGTTGGGCATAATATCAATTGGCGTTGCTTTTTCTTTGTTTTCAGCATAAAAAACATGATTGTGCGAACCATCACTCCATGTATCCCAATGACGGTAATCCAATCCGTTGTATACTTGCGCATTTGATTTGTCAAGATTGGGATAAATATCTTTACCTAGCACTTTATTTATTTTTACCTCTTGCGAAGACAAAATGTACTTCCCGTCGGGCGAAACATTTTTGTCAACCAACAAGTCTTTGGTCTCTTTTACCTCGGTTGCTAGACCACCTCCCATTGGAAGGCTGTACATTTTTGAGTTGGACTTATTTTCTTCAACAGAAGGCGTAGCTACTTTATAAACCACCGATTTTCCATCTTTTGAAATTCCGAGTACAGTTACTCTACCCAATTTCCACAACAACTCCGGTGAAAGAACGTTTTGTCCCGATGCTGATACACCCATGATACATGAAATT
>CAZAJH010000289.1:0-2411 GCA_964485385.1 uncultured Flavobacterium sp. | reverse complement strand
CAATCCAATTTACTGGAGTGGCAAGTAGCTAAGGACAACATCACCTACACTATTTATTATTTACAGTTGCGTCAAGGTTCTGGGGCAAACAGCAAGTTTCCTACCAATGTTGATAATGTTTTGACGGCGTATCAAGGTTTTTTGATGGATGAGGCGGCAACTAGTTTTGAAAGTAATAATGACCCACAAGGTTATTTTAATTTAGGTGCAGTAATTAGAGGTTGGAGTGAAATTTTCCCCAAGTTTAAAACAGGTAGTTACACTGAAAATCCCAACGGAACACTCAGCTACACTGACTTTGGTGCTGGCGTTATGTTTGTTCCCTCAGGTTTGGCTTACTACAATGTGTCACGAACCGGAATACCTGCATATTCTCCGCTTATATTTGGATTTAAATTGTTTGAAATCCAGCGTGTTGACCATGATAATGACGGAATCTTTAGTTTTCAAGAGGACATAAACGGTGATGGTTATTTGAGGGATAATGACTTTACATTCGAAGACGATTCAGATCAAGACGGATTACCCAATTACTTGGATGTCGACGATGACGGGGATAGTTTTTTAACTAAGTTTGAATTGAAAAAACCAGATGGGACTTACCACACTTTTGAGACTATTCCAAGTTGTGAAGGAGAAACAACCAAGAGGCACTTATCATTCACATGCAAACCGCCATTTACAAATTAAAAATTATAGTTTAGTGATAAAAAAATGCCCCTTTTTGGGGCATTTTACTTTTATTTTCTTTGTAAGACTTTTTCAACGGATTCAACAATAGCTTGGTTGTTGAGTTTGTATTTCTCCATTAATTGTTCAGGTGTTCCGCTCTCTCCAAACGAGTCTTTAACGGCTACAAACTCTTGTGGTTTTGGATTGTTCAAGGCTAGAACTCGAGCCACGCTTTCTCCTAATCCTCCCAGAATGTTGTGCTCTTCGGCTGTAACTACACAACCCGTTTTTGTCACAGATTTCAATATTGCTTCTTCATCGAGTGGTTTAATGGTGTGAATGTTAATCACCTCTGCAGAAATACCTCTTGCTTCAAGTGTTTCGGCAGCCAGTAAAGCTTCCCACACCAAATGACCTGTAGCAATAATGGTTACGTCTGTTCCTTCATTAAGTAGAATGGCTTTACCTATTACAAATGGTTCATCAGCTGGCATAAAATTAGGTACAACTGGTCGACCAAAGCGCAAATAAGCAGGTCCGTGATGGTCAGCCAAGGCCAAGGTTGCTGCTTTTGTCTGATTGTAATCGCATGTGTTGATAACGGTCATTCCGGGTAGCATTTTCATCAATCCAATGTCTTCTAAAATCTGGTGTGTAGCACCATCTTCTCCCAACGTTAGACCTGCATGAGAGGCGCAAATTTTTACGTTCTTGTCTGAATACGCAACCGATTGGCGGATTTGATCGTAAACTCTTCCGGTTGAAAAGTTGGCAAAAGTTCCCGTAAATGGAATTTTGCCACCAATAGTTAATCCTGCAGCTATTCCGATCATGTTGGCTTCTGCAATACCCACTTGAAAAAAGCGTTCGGGGTGATTTTTTTTGAAATCGTCTAACTTGAGTGAGCCAATTAAGTCGGCACACAACGCCACTACATTTTCATTTTTTTGGCCCAGTTCGGTCATTCCGGCACCGAAACCCGAGCGTGTATCTTTACTTCCTGTATTTTCGTATTTTTTCATTTTTTAATGCTATATGCTTTGGGTAATAAAACAACAAAGGCTTATTACTTAGGCTCAATTAATAATCACCTATTGTTACTGGGTTTTGTTCTAATGCTTTGGCTAGTTGCTCGTCATTGGGTGCTTTTCCGTGCCAAGCGTGTGTGTGCATCATGTAATCAACGCCGTTACCCATTTCGGTATACAATAACACACAAACCGGTTTTCCTTTTCCGGTTTTTGATTTGGCCTCGGCCATTCCCGAAAGGATAGCGTCAATACTATTACCTTCTTTGATTTCCAGCACTTCCCAATCAAAAGATTCAAATTTGGCACGTAAACTTCCCATGTTGAGCACTTCATCGGTAGTACCATCAATTTGTTTTCCATTTACATCTACCGTAGCAATGAGGTTATCTATTTTTTTGGCAGACGCATACATAATAGCTTCCCAATTTTGACCTTCTTGCAGTTCGCCATCGCCATGCAGGGAGTAAATGAGGTGGTTATCGTGGTTTAGTTTTTTTGCTTGAGCCGCACCAATTGCTACAGACAAACCTTGTCCGAGTGAGCCTGAAGCCATACGCACACCAGGTAGACCTTCGTGTGTGGTTGGGTGACCTTGTAAACGCGAATTGAGTTTTCTGAAAGTAGCCAATTCACTTACGGGGAAATAGCCACTTCGCGCCAGCACGCTATAAAAAACGGGTGAAATATGGCCGTTGGAGAGGAAGAAAA
>CAZAJH010000288.1:0-2427 GCA_964485385.1 uncultured Flavobacterium sp. | reverse complement strand
AATTATCGTTGAAGCTAGAAATCTAGATGAAATCAAAGAAATTTTACAAAATGAAGGGATATATCGAATCTTAATTGACAACTTTAATTTTGAGGATACCCGAAAAGCAGTAGAATTAATTGGCAATCAATGTTTAACCGAATCGTCGGGCAATATCAACGAAAAAACGATTCGAGAGTACGCAGAATGTGGAGTCAATTACATTTCATCTGGGGCGTTAACACATTCGGTTTACAATATGGATTTGAGTTTAAAAGCGATTTAGTAAGTCTAAAGTCAAAAGTCAAAAGTCAAAAGTCAAAAGTAGATAATATAACGATTCAAGAAGTCCAAAATGACCCTCGAACAACGCATCAAAAGCCTACCTGTAATCAAACAACTTATTGCACTACTGAGTAGCATTAAATTGCCTTGGTTGTATGGTTTGTCGTTGTACGAATTAATCGAACTTTACTTAACCGGTATTATCGAAGGCGCGTTGTCTTATCGAGCAGCTGCTATCGCTTTTAGCTTTTTTATGGCACTATTTCCGTTTGCCCTTTTTATCCTCAACTTAATTCCATTCATTCCAATTCCTGGTTTTCAAGAAGATTTTCTCTCTTTTGTGCAAGACGGTGTTCCACCAACTACTTTTGAAGCTATAGCTAAAATTATCAATGATATTTTACACAACAGTCATTCGGGACTCATTTCTACTGGTTTTTTTATGGCTATATTCTTGATGACCAATGGTGTTAATGCCATTATGGGCGGATTTGAAACTTCGGCTCATATTACCCTTAAACGCAAATTTATTCGTCAGTATTTGGTAGCCTTAGGAATGTCAATTCTGCTTTCGTTCGTACTTATCATTACCGTAGCGGCTATTGTTATTTCTGAAGTTCTGATTCAAATGAGTAAAATTCAAGATGTACTTTCCGAAGATATTCCGATAATCGAAATGAGTCGTTCAGTTTTCTTGATTCTTATGATCTTAATCACCACTTCATTTTTATTCAAATACGGAATCAAACGCGACGGAAAAAGAGCATTTATATCTATTGGCTCCGTTTTTACCACCATTTTAATTGTCCTCTCTTCGTATTTTTTCGGAATTTGGGTAGTTAAATTTTCCAAATACAACGAACTCTACGGTTCAATTGGAACGCTGCTGATTGTCATGTTTTACATCTGGATCAATTGCATGATTTTGTTGCTTGGTTTTGAACTCAACGCTTTGATTCAGAAGCTGAAACGCGAAAAATTAAAAGAATTAGAAACACAAGTCTAACGCTTTTTCCACTATTCGTAAAGTTTTACTCTGTGTCTTTTTTGTAAAATGCTTACTCACTCTATTCAAATAGTTACAATAGTGTGTTTCTTTTCTCCCTGAAGGTTCAAAAAAGAAAACAGGCGTCAACCTGCTTGTTGTAGGAAAGGTTTAGGGCACTAGTATACAAGTTATTAACACGTTTTGATTTTCATAAAAAACAATTATATTTGTATTCAACAACAATTTGATTTTCAGTAAAATTATGCTAAAAGTTGCCACATTTACACTCGTTTTCGTATTCCTAACACTGTCGGTCTCAGCGCAATCAATTCTTGGAAAATGGAAAACCATTGACGATGTCACTGGAAAAGAAAAAGGTATTGTTGAAATTTACGAACGCGATGGCAAATATTACGGTCGTATAACTGAAATTTTTGACCCAAATAGTCGCTATAAAAAGTGCACACTTTGTTGTTGTGAAGAAAAAGACAAACCGCTTATGGGATTGGTAATTGTAAAAGACATGGAAAAAGACCAAGACGAATACAGTGGTGGAGAAATACTGGATCCCAAAAATGGCAAATACTACGATTGTGTCATCAAGCTTGTGGGTAATGACAAACTCAAAATAAGAGGTTATATTGGTGTTACAGTTTTAGGAAGAACACAATATTGGCACCGATTAAAAAAATAGGATTTTTGTCTACTTTTTCACTTTTTACAGCGAAATTTGTACCGCACAAATTGCAAATCGTATTTTGTTAATTCCGTATCATCATGTTTTTTATCGAAGCCATTCTGCCTTTAGCCTTATCCAAAACCTTTACTTACCAAGTTACTCAAAGCGAATACGATTTTTTACAAATAGGAATGCGCGTCATGGTGCCTTTTGGGAAGAATAAAATCTACACGGCACTCGTTGTCAATTTGCATCAAAATCCGCCTCATCTATACGAAGCCAAAGAAATTTACCAAATCATCGACGAAAAACCAATCGTGAATGAATTGCAAATTCAACATTGGCAATGGATAGCATCGTATTATATGTGCGCTATAGGCGACGTTTATCGAGGTGCAATGCCCAGTGCACTGATCCTAGAGAGTGAAACACTACTCAGTCAGCGCAGTGACCAATTTGTTGACGAATCCCAACTTACCGATGATGAGTTTTTGAT
>CAZAJH010000287.1:0-2438 GCA_964485385.1 uncultured Flavobacterium sp. | reverse complement strand
CAACCCTTACTGATTGCTCTAATGCCCTAGCCCGGATGGCAGCGGCATCCTTTTTTGTTTATGCTGCTGTTCTTTCTTGACAAACAACGGCTAACAAAAAAGATACAGCGTACAGCCGGATGAGCTCCAAATAAAAATACTTTCACATTCTACCTATTATATATTGTATGTGTTTTGTTAATCTTATATATTTGCAGTCCATAAAATTTTAGGAATGATACAGATTACTCTACCTGACGGTTCGGTTAAGGAGTTTGCGAAAGGCTCAACTCCAATGGATGTGGCAAACAGTATTAGCGAAGGATTGGCTCGAAATGTGATTTCAGCCTCTTTTAACGGTACAACTATTGAAACGACCACTTCATTGACCACCGACGGTTCTCTTGTGCTATATACTTGGAATGACAAAGAAGGAAAGAAAGCGTTTTGGCATTCGACTTCGCACGTTATGGCTCAGGTGTTGGAAGAAAAATACAAAGGCATCAAACTAACCTTGGGTCCTGCAATAGACAACGGTTTTTATTATGATGTTGACTTTGGAGATAATAAAATTTCGGAAAATGACTTTAAAGCCATAGAGGACCGTGTTTTGGAAATTGCAAGAGAAAAACACGAGTTTAAAATGCGAGCGGTTTCAAAAGCTGAAGCCTTGGAAGTGTATAAAGACAACGAGTACAAAACCGAATTGATTTCGAATTTGGAGGATGGAACGATTACTTTTTGTGATCATTCTACCTTTTCTGACCTATGTCGAGGTGGCCACATACCAAATACAGGCCTAATCAAAGCCATGAAAGTGATGAGTGTGGCTGGAGCCTATTGGCGAGGTGATGAAAAAAACAAACAGTTGACTCGAGTGTATGGAATTTCATTTCCGAAGCAAAAAGACTTGACTGAGTATTTAGAACTGTTAGAAGAGGCCAAACGTAGAGACCATAGAAAGCTCGGAAAAGAATTGGATTTGTTCGCTTTTTCACAAAAAGTAGGTCAAGGTTTGCCATTATGGCTACCCAAAGGTGCCGCATTGCGCGACAGGTTAGAGCAATTTTTGAAAAAAGCACAGAAAAAAGCAGGCTATGAACAAGTGGTGACTCCACATATTGGTCAGAAAGAGCTTTATGTAACTTCGGGCCATTATGCCAAATACGGAGCCGATAGTTTTCAACCTATTCATACTCCGGCAGAAGGTGAAGAGTTCTTGTTAAAACCAATGAACTGTCCGCATCACTGTGAGATATATAACAACAAACCCTGGTCGTACAAAGATTTACCGAAGCGTTATGCTGAGTTTGGAACTGTTTACCGTTACGAACAAAGTGGAGAGTTGCACGGATTGACGCGTGTTCGTGGATTTACTCAAGACGACGCGCACATTTTCTGTACGCCCGATCAATTGGATAGCGAGTTTAAAAAAGTAATTGATTTGGTATTGTACGTATTTGGCTCGTTAGGATTTGAAAATTTTACTGCACAAATTTCGTTACGCGACCAAGAAAACAGAGACAAATACATTGGCAGTGATGAAAACTGGGAAAAAGCAGAAAATGCAATCATCAACGCAGCTCGCGATAAAAACTTAAACACAGTAGTTGAATACGGAGAAGCCGCATTCTACGGTCCGAAATTGGATTTCATGGTAAAAGATGCTTTAGGTAGAAGTTGGCAATTGGGAACTATTCAGGTAGATTACAATTTACCAGAGCGTTTTGAATTGACGTATAAAGGTGCCGACGACAAGTTGCACCGACCCGTGATGATTCACCGTGCTCCTTTTGGTTCGATGGAACGTTTTATTGCTATTTTACTCGAACATACTGCAGGAAATTTCCCTTTGTGGTTGATGCCTGAGCAAGCTATTATCCTGTCTTTGAGTGAGAAATATGAAAATTATGCGAAAAAAGTTTTAGAATTGCTAGAAAATCACGAAATTCGCGCCCTAATTGATAACCGTAACGAAACTATTGGCAAAAAAATTCGCGACGCAGAAGTACAAAAGATGCCGTTTATGTTGATAGTTGGAGAGGAAGAAGAGAAAAATGGAACAGTTTCTGTTCGACGTCATGGCCAAGAAGGAAAAGGCAATATTAGCGTCACGATTGAACAATTTGCGGCTATTGTAAACGAAGAAATTGCCAAAACATTAAAGACATTTGAATAAAAATAGTAAAAAAGTCGAAAGTCGAAAGTTAAAAGTAAAAAAGTGAATCTTTTAAGTAATACCTTTCAGACTTTAGACATTAGACTTTTAGACTAAATAACGTTTAACTAAAATTATAAAGCCATAGCAATTAGAAACAACAGAGGAAATCAACCTCGAGAAGAAAAAAAAGCAGCTCACCGAATTAATACGATGATTCGTGGTGTGTCTGAGGTGCGTTTGGTTGGTGAAAACATCGAAACAGGTGTATACAAAATCGCCGACGCCTTGCGCTTAGCCG
>CAZAJH010000286.1:0-2446 GCA_964485385.1 uncultured Flavobacterium sp. | reverse complement strand
GACCGTTATTAAAAGCCCTTTGAAGGATGGTTTCGATGAGATAATCTTCGTTGACTTGGTAAGGATCATAAGGTGTTTTGAGATTAATATCGAATAAACGAGCAGTGTTGTTTGACCAAAAAGCTTTCCAACCGCTTTTGTAATCTTTTACAAGGTCATATGTGGTTTCACCCGTTTGACGGTGAATCAATTTGACCAATATTTGCCCTTGTTTTCGGGAGAGTTTTTTGAGTTGGGCTTTGAATTCATTTTCGAGATAATCTTCTACTATTTTGGTGTATTTCTTTTTGTCTTTGTTG
Source organism: uncultured Flavobacterium sp. (assembly GCA_964485385.1). Taxonomy (GTDB): domain Bacteria; phylum Bacteroidota; class Bacteroidia; order Flavobacteriales; family Flavobacteriaceae; genus Flavobacterium. The sequence goes on along the minus strand of CAZAJH010000286.1, from coordinate 2,147 downwards.
GATTTGAGTTTACCCATGTTAGCATTGAGAGCTGTTAGACGTTCAGCCGCAATTTTGGCATAAGGATACACTTTATATACTCTGTTTCGTAAAAGTAAGAATTGTTTTTTGGCTTCTGGGTCGAGTTTTTCGCGATAAATCACTACTTCTTCGAGGAGAATTGTATCACTAATCGTGTTGTCAGCAGCTTCGATTTCGGCTTTCGTTTTTTCTGGCGAAGTAACTTGGGCAAAAATTGAATTGGTGACAATAAAGAAAAGTAAGGCAAAGAAATTTGATAAACGCATGGAATTAAATTTAGAATGTAAAAATATACAATATGCTTAACAACTGTAATGCCAAATTCATATTTTAGCAAAAAAAATATTTATATGGCGAAAAAATCGATATTCAACAAAGCATCATTAACATTTTTAGAAAAATACTTGAACAACGCTTCACCGACTGGTTACGAATCGGAAGGCCAGAAAATATGGATGGATTATTTGAAACCCTATGTAGATACCTTTATTACAGATTCGTATGGAACTGCTGTTGGAATTATTAATCCTGATGCACCATACCGAGTAGTCATTGAAGGACATAGCGATGAAATTTCATGGTATGTGAATTACATCACCTCAGACGGATTGATTTATGTCATTCGCAATGGTGGTTCTGATCACCAAATTGCACCTTCCAAGCGCGTAAATATTCATACCAAAAATGGCATTGTAAAAGGTGTTTTTGGTTGGCCAGCGATACACACGCGTGGTCGAGGTAAAGAAGAATCGGCTACTTTGAGCAATATTTTTATCGACTGTGGCTGTTCAACAAAAGAAGAAGTCGAAAAATTAGGTATTCATGTAGGCTGTGTGATTACGTATCCTGACGAATTTATGATTTTGAATGAAAATAAATTTGTGTGTCGCGCTTTAGACAATCGCATGGGAGGCTTCATGATTGCTGAAGTAGCGCGTTTGTTAAAAGAAAACAAGAAAAAGTTACCGTTTGGGTTGTACATAGTAAATTCTGTTCAGGAAGAAATAGGCTTGCGTGGAGCCGAGATGATTACCCAAACCATCAAACCTCATGTGGCCATTGTGACTGATGTGTGCCATGATACAACTACGCCAATGATTGACAAAAAAATTGAAGGTGAATTGCAGATTGGTAAAGGTCCAGTTATTGCCTATGCACCCGCAACTCAAAACATTTTACGCGAATTGATTGTGTCTACCGCAGAAGAAAAAAAGATTCCTTTTCAACGCCATGCCTCTTCGCGTGTTACAGGAACGGATACTGATGCTTTTGCTTACAGCAACGGAGGTGTTCCTTCGGCACTGATTTCGTTGGCTTTGCGCTATATGCATACTACTGTTGAAATGGTACACAAAGACGACGTAGAAAACGTGATTAAATTAATTTATGAAAGTTTATTGAAACTCGAAAACAATCATAATTTCTCTTATTTTAACTAATCAAAAAGTCCCAAAGTGATTGCTTTGGGACTTTTTTTCTAACAACTAAATAACAATTATGATCTAAATTCACTATTGTTTTTGCTTATGATACCGTTTCTGTTTTCTACTGAAGGATTGTTAATTAAGTAAAGGTTCAACGGAAACACATCTTCTGTTTTGTTGCTTTCGATGATCATTTCGTTTTCTAAGATTACTTCATCGATTGTTCTACCTGAGTATATTGGCAAATCGAAATCAGCTGTACTCTCTATAATTTGTTCGTTTTCAACTATAACTTCTACTATTGGTTTTGTGTAATCAACTGCAATCGGAGCCGTTAGTTCGGCCAATTCTTGGGCAGAATCTACACCAATTGATGGTTTGTTTACCTTAGTGGTTTCATTTTTTGGAGAAGTGTAAGAGGAAACCAGCGTATTATCTTCAACTTCTACCAATTGCTGATCAGCCAAAGCGTCTTTTGCAAATGAACTTGCAATTACTGCTACGGATAAAATTCCACTGTAAATAACGGTTCTTAAATTGATGGTTCTGGTGTTTTGATTTGTTGTTTTCATGATGATTTTTTTTAAATTTTATGATGATGATTTGATGATTGATTTCGTAATTTCTTAAAACTAATACCTTGTATTACATAGTAGGCATTTATAAACTTTCAAAATTTACTGCTTTCACATATATTTTTTC
>CAZAJH010000285.1:0-2462 GCA_964485385.1 uncultured Flavobacterium sp. | reverse complement strand
CATGTCGAAGGCGATCAGGCGGGCGCCGGCTGCTTTGAGTTTGTGAATGGATTGCTGCGGGTTTGATAGCAGGTTCTATTCCGATAAAAGGAACGGTGTAAGTGGCTCGAAGCTCTTTGATGGCGTTGGTTGTAGCCGTATTGCAAGCCACCACAATGATTTTACAGTTTTTATTGAGTAAGTATTCGGTATTTTTTTTGCTTAGATGGATAATTTCTTCTTTTGATTTTTGTCCGTAAGGGGCATTCTTACTATCGGCAAGGTAGATAGAATCTTCATTTGGAAGTAAAAGGTGAATCTCCTTCCAGATAGAAGTTCCGCCAATTCCCGAGTCAAATAAGCCAATCGGATTGTTGTTTGTCATAAAAACAAAAGTAAAAAAAAACTACTCAAATTGCTTGAGTAGTTTTTCTATTTTTTAGAATAAGAATTGATTAAAATCCTAAATCTTTTTTTACATCAGCAGTCAAATCTGGGCCATCAGTTAAAAGTAAATCAGCGGTATTTAAAACATATTGAAATCCTTTAGCTTTACCAACTTTTGAGATTGAAGCTTTTACTTTTTCTAAGATAGGTTTCATCAAATCACCTTCTTTCTTTTGCAATTCTTTCTGAGCGTTTTCTTGGTATTCGCTAATTCTTTTAGCCATATCTTGAACCTCAGTTTGACGTGATTGATTGATAGCATCACTTTGACTAGCAGCTTCTGCGTCGTACTTTTTAATTTTGGCTTGGTATTCCTGTACCATAGTGTTGTATTCTGCACTATATGTTTCGCCTAGCTTTTGAAGTTGTTTTTGAGCATCTATTATCGCAGGCATTTTAGTCATGATTTCATTTACATCAACATGAGCTACCTTGGCTTGAGCACTAGCTGTTTGAACTCCGAAAAAAGCGACAGTTGCTATCAATAACGTTTTTAATTGTTTCATCATTTTCATTTTAATTGTTTATAATTTTTGTTTAAGGGTTTTTATTTTGGTTTATTTCTCTCTTCTTCTTTTGCTTTTTTAGCGGCTTCTCTTTCTTCTATTAATTTTTTTCTTCTCTCTTCTAATTCTTTTTTACGGTCTTCAATAATTTTCTTTCGTTCTTCTATTGTTTTTTGTTTGGCTTCTTCCGCTTTGGCTTTTTTATCATCTTTGTCAGCGGTGGAAGTCCCTGATTCTTTAGGGTCATCATTTGTTTTGCCGCCTTCTGTAGTTCCTTTATCAGAAACTGTGCCACTTTTTTTGCCTTCTTTTTCTTCTTTCAATTGTTTGCGTCTTTCTTCGGCAGCCAATCGTTTTGCTTCTGCCTCAAGTTTGCGGTCTTCCATGAGTTTTTGACGCGCTAATCTTTTTTCTTCTAGAACACGCTGTCTTTCGGTAAGATTTGGATTGTCATCAATCATTTCCTGTTTGCGCTCTTGTTCAGCCTCTTTTTCAAGCTGTTTCTTCGATTTCTGTTCTCTATTTTGAGCACGCGTGAGCACTCTTACGACTTGGTCACTTATATCGTATCGTTTTGCGGCAAAAAGCATAGTCAAGTCGGAGGATTTGTCAAAAACAAAATCGTACTTTTTGGCTTCAGCTATATCTTGAACGGCATTAAAAACCTGATCTTGTATTGGCTTTACTAAAACAGCTTTTTGGGTGATTAAATCGCCATTCGGGCCAAATCTTTTTTGTTGGTATTCGAGTAACTCGTTTTCTTGAAAAGCAATTTCCTCTTCTCTTTCTTCGATCAGTTCTTTGGTAAGCAGAACTTTTTCAGATTTTAGTGTTTCTTTTAACTTAACTATTTCTAATTTTTTTTCCTCAATTTCTTGTTTCCATTTCTGTGCTTTTTCTTCAAGGAGGTTTTTTGCTTGGGCATAATCAGGAACTTTTTCCAAAATATATTCCATGTCGATGTAGCCAATTTTAACACCACGTGTTTGTCCAACAGCACTAAATACAACTAGTACAGTGGTTATTGCAATCAAAAAATAGTTTTTCATACTCCTTAAAAATTTAGAAATCAAAAACAAATATACTAAAATTGTTGTCCAATTATAAAATGTGTTTCCCAACCATTTTTTTGTGTTGCACCAGGAACAGCATCAAACCCATGTCCGAAGTCAATTCCGAGTAATCCAAACGCTGGCATAAACACACGCAATCCGAATCCGGCAGAGCGTTGTAATCTAAACGGATTATATTCTCTAAAATTGTCATAGGCCGATCCTCCTTCCAAAAATCCAAGAGCGTATATTGTTGCGGCACCTTTTAGTGACAGTGGATAGCGTAATTCCAATGAAAATTTATTGTAGATAGCACTTCCATCCAATGATGACAATGAATTGTTAGGGTAACCTCTTAACTGAATCACTTCTCTTCCATCTAGCGCAAAATTGGCTAAACCATCTCCACCAACAAAGAAGCGCTCAAAAGGAACGGTACCACGTTCGTTATTGTATGCTCCTAAAAATCCAAATTCAC
>CAZAJH010000284.1:0-2474 GCA_964485385.1 uncultured Flavobacterium sp. | reverse complement strand
TAGTCCGCCCTGTGGTGCGTGCCGTCAATCAATTGCAGAATACGAATTCAAACAAGAAACACCCATCGAAATCTATTTTATGGGAGAAAGAGGAGAAGTCTACCAATCTAAGTCTATTGGAAACTTACTTCCGCTATCATTTGACAAATCATCTTTATAACTAAAACGTTATAGTTGATATTTTCAAATCAACCCTTGTGAAAAAAGAGTATTTTCATGAGCATAAATTTTTACATCTACTAGCAATATCTTACTTTTGCAATTCGCAAAATAAACTAACTTGTTTTGCTCACATTTAAAGATTCAATAAAATCAATATAATTCATAAACCATGAAAGAAATTACCAAAGAAGTTTACCTACAGTGGTATGAAGAAATGCAGTTTTGGAGAAAATTCGAAGACAAATTGGCTGCGGTTTACATCCAACAAAAAGTGAGGGGATTTTTGCACTTATACAATGGTCAAGAAGCTGTTTTGGCTGGTGCGATTCACGCTATGGATTTGTCTAAAGATAAAATGATTACTGCCTACCGTAACCACGTTCAACCTATTGCCATGGGCGTTGATCCACGAAAAGTAATGGCTGAATTGTATGGTAAAGTAACTGGAACTTCTAAAGGAATGGGGGGCTCGATGCATATTTTCTCTAAAGAACATGGTTTTTATGGAGGTCACGGAATTGTAGGAGCTCAAATTCCGGTCGGAGCTGGTATGGCATTTGCTGATAAGTATTTCGAAACGGGTGGTGTAACACTAACCTATTTTGGAGATGGAGCAGCTCGTCAGGGTTCACTCCACGAAGCATTTAATATGGCTATGAATTGGAAACTTCCTGTAGTTTTCATCTGTGAAAACAATGGTTATGCCATGGGAACTTCTGTAGAACGAACAGCAAACCACACAGATATTTGGAAATTAGGTTTAGGCTATGAAATGCCATGCGGACCAGTTGATGGAATGAATCCGGTAAAAGTAGCTGAAGCGATGCATGAAGCAATTGAACGTGCACGTCGCGGCGACGGACCAACTTTTTTAGAAATGAAAACCTACCGTTATCGCGGACACTCCATGTCGGATGCACAATTGTACCGAACCAAAGAAGAGGTCGAAGAATACAAAAAAATTGACCCAATTACTCAGGTTTTAGATATCATTAAAGAAAATAAATACGCTACTGATGCTGAAATTGAAGCGATTGATGAAAGAGTGAAAAATTTAGTAGATGAATGTGAAAAATTCGCTGAAGAATCGCCTTTCCCAGAAGCACAGCAATTGTATGATGTAGTGTACGAACAAGAAAATTATCCTTTTATTCCTCATAGATTATAATTATGGCAACACGAATAACAATGCCTCGTTTGAGCGATACTATGACAGAAGGAACTGTTGCAACTTGGCTTAAAAAAGTAGGTGATACTGTAAAAGAAGGCGATATTTTGGCCGAAATTGAGACTGATAAAGCCACTATGGAATTTGAATCGTTCAATTCGGGTACATTATTACATATCGGTATTGAAGCAGGAAAATCGGCTCCTGTTGATTCCTTACTCGCTATTATTGGCACTCCTGGTGAAGATATTTCAGCTTTGCTTGCTGGTGGCGAAACTACCGCTACTGAAGCAGTTACAACCGAAAAAAATACAGAAGCTCCAAAAACAACTGGTAATGCGGTTGAAATTCCTTCGGGTGTAAAAGTAATTACGATGCCTCGCCTCAGTGATACTATGACCACAGGAACAGTTGCAACCTGGCTAAAAAAAGTTGGTGACACCATAAAAGAAGGCGATATTTTGGCCGAAATTGAAACTGACAAAGCGACTATGGAATTCGAGTCGTTCAACGCTGGAACTCTTTTATACATTGGTATTAAAGAAGGTGAATCGGCACCAGTAGATAGCGTGTTAGCGATTATTGGTCCTGCGGGAACAGATATTACCGGAATAGCTGAAAACTACACTAAAGGTAGTGAAGCACCTACTGCTACAAAAACCGAGACAGCTTCAACAACTGCAACAGAACCAGCATCAACTGGTAACCAAAATACATCATCCGACAACTCAAGAATTTTCGCTTCCCCTCTAGCCCGTCAAATTGCTAAAGACAAAGGAATTGATTTGAGTCAAGTAAAAGGCTCTGGAGAAAACGGTAGAATTATAAAGAGTGATGTGGAAAACTTCTCAGGTTCTGCTCCAATCCCATCAACTGCAAGTGCTTCAACAGATACGGTAGCTAGTTCTGCTCCTGCTGTAAAACCATTTGTTCCTGCTGGTGAGACATACTCAGAAAAAATTCCGAACTCAACCATGCGAAAAGTGATAGCAAAACGCTTGTCGGAATCGATTTTTACTGCTCCTCACTTTTATTTGACCATTGAAGTAGCCATGGATGAAGCCATGAAATCTCGTGCCACCATCAATACAGTTCCCGATACAAAAGTATCATTCAACGATATGGTGATCAAAGCATGTGCAAT
>CAZAJH010000283.1:0-2476 GCA_964485385.1 uncultured Flavobacterium sp. | reverse complement strand
ATGTAAAAGAAGGCTTCGTATAACTGAGCCGGATGTTTCAACGGAATTTGAGCCAAATAATTTGCATACTTGGGATCATGCACTAAGGCATAGTAAGCCTCATTGACGTTATTGATTTTGGTAATCGCCATCACATCATCTGAAGAAAAACGATCACGTACAAATTTGACACCCAAACTCGACGTGGTTTCTTTTCCCACAATTTCAGAGTTGAAAAAGTTACCTATTCGAACAAAAATAGCACCACAGGAAACCGGAATTACCACGCGATCCAAAACCCACAATAAGGGCCGTTTTATGACCTTAGCACTGTAAAAGTACATGGCAATAATGATCGCAATAGCCGCACCATGACTAGCTAAGCCAGCAAAACCAGTAAAATGCAATTCGGGTTCAAACTTGAAAGGCAATAAAATCTCCTCTGGATGATTTCTAAAGTATTCCCAATCGTAGAAAAAAACATGACCCAATCGCGCACCCAAAAGTGTGGCAATCACCGTCCAAATAAAAAGACTGTCCAGTTTTTCAATAGATTCTTTTTCGTTTTCAAAAATCTTCTTCATGATGTACCAACCCAAGCCAAATGCAATGACAAACATCAAGCTGTAATAGCGAATCGTGATAGGGCCGAGGTAGATACCTTCAGTAGGATTCCAAATCATAGGTAAATTTGTTAGGTTACTTTTCCAAAAATAGTAAAAAAGAAATACAAAACACGCAAATAGTTGCCAATGTATGTTGTTTACGGTACTGGATCGTATCCGCTTTTCCCCCATGGGTGACAACTCAAAATTCGTTTCACACCCAAGTAATTTCCGTAAAAAAATCCGTGTTTTTTTAAGGCTTCTAGGTAATAACTGGAACACGTAGGCTCAAAGCGACAGGTTTTGGGCGTAAACGGCGAAATGGCCAACTGATAGAACCGAATCAGAAATACAAATGGCGCTATCACTATTTTTCGTACCATTTTAATAGGTAAATGAAGTGCCGTCTTTTCCGTCTTTTAATTGAATACCCAATTCCAGTAATTGATCGCGAATTTGATCCGAAAGCGCAAAGTTCTTATTGGCTCTTGCCTCATTTCGCATCGCAATCAACAATGCGATTGTGCCCTCTAATTTTTCACTATTATTGGAGGCTACTTTTTCGTTTTGTATCCCCAAAATATCAAAAACGAAGGTATGCAACGTAGTCGTCAATACATCTAAATCAGCAACAGTAATGGTCTCTTTTCCGTCGTTAATCAAATTGATGTACTTCACTCCTTCAAACAATTGAGCAATCAAAATCGGAGTGTTAAAATCATCATTCATCGCTTCGTAGCAACTGTTTTTCCAATCATTTATGGCAAACGATGAAACCGCACTCGTTTTCAAAGTTGGCAAAAGTTTAATGCCTTCCATCAAACGAACAAAGCCTTTTTCACTCGCTACCATCGCATCGTTTGAAATATCCAATACACTGCGGTAATGGGCTTGCAAAAAGCAAAAACGCACTATACTCGGATGAAAAGCTTTTTCAAAGAAATTATTATCACCAGTAATCAATTCCATCGGTAAAATATAATTTCCAGTTGATTTACTCATGCGTAATCCGTTCATAGTAAGCATGTTGGCGTGCATCCAATATTTTACTGGCGTTACACCATTTCGGGCTTTACCTTGAGCAATTTCGCATTCGTGGTGCGGAAACTTCAAATCCATTCCACCACCATGAATGTCAAATTGTTCACCCAAATATTTGGTACTCATAGCCGTACACTCCAAGTGCCAACCCGGAAAACCTTCGCCCCAAGGCGAATTCCAACGCATGATGTGCGCAGGAGAAGCATTTTTCCATAAGGCAAAATCTTGTGGATTTTTCTTTTCGTTTTGACCGTCTAAATCGCGCGTATTGGTCAGTAATTCTTCAATATTTCGGTTGTTCAATTCGCCGTAATTCAATCCACGTTGGTTGTACGCCAACACATCAAAATATACCGATCCGTTACTTTCATAGGCAAAACCATCTGCAATGAGTTTTTGCGTCAACTCAATTTGCTCTACAATATGCCCAGTAGCGGTAGGTTCGATGCTTGGTGGTAAAAAATTAAACAAGTCCAACACTTTGTGAAAGTAAACAGTGTATTTTTGAACCACTTCCATGGGTTCTAATTTTTCCAATCGGGTTTGTTTCACAAAACGATCGTTGTCAACATTGCCATCATCAGTCAAATGCCCCGCATCGGTTATGTTTCGCACATAGCGAACCGTGTATCCCAAATGATTCAAATACCGAAAAATTACATCAAAAGACATGAATGTGCGCACATTGCCCAAGTGAACATGGCTATATACAGTGGGGCCACAAACATACATACCAACTTTTCCCTCGTGCAAGGGAGTAAAAACCTCTTTTTCTCCCGAAAGAGAATTGTAAATTGTCAATTGGTTGTCTTTGTAAAATTCCATTTTTTTTATATTTTTTTTGAAGCTAT
>CAZAJH010000282.1:0-2498 GCA_964485385.1 uncultured Flavobacterium sp. | reverse complement strand
TCGAATTAGCGGAGTTGGCTGCTGGAGCAATGAGTCGCTGTCCGTATAATTCAGCGTTTAAAAACACATCAGGAACCAACCAAAAGGCATTCAGTCCTTGATAACTTGGAATTGTATTTCCTTGAAGTGCGTTTAAAATAGCAACGACTTCTTGGTACATTGATGGTTGTTTTTTTCCGATTGCCATATTGTAATTGATTAGGATTAATACTGTTTACCCAAATCTACAGTAAGTAACTAATGGTTAGCTAGGTACAAATACTTCTTTTGAAAATCAGGTAGTTATACGTAAGCTGATCAGGAAAAAATCTTGAGAAAAGAACAAAAAAATACGCTTTGTCTTTTGAGGTGAAGAAATAAAAAAACCGCTTCGTTTTTCAACAAAGCGGTTTAGTATTAGTTTCGAATTTCTTTTCCTTGTTCGTCAAAGAAACGATATTCGAGGTACGTGTAAGCGTCACGAGGTATGATTTTAACCCATTTTTTATGTTCAAAAAGCCATTTTGAACGTAATGATGGAAAACCTTTTTTAAGGTATGCGGCCACAAAAGGATGAACATTGAGTATCAATTTTTTGTGGTCATTTTTGTATCGTTCTACATCAGAAGCGATTTTGTCAATAATTAAAATGGGGGCATCAACCTCTCCATTATTACTGCTTGGATCTTTCTCTTTGGTTTCGATACTTACTTCAGGTCTTACTCGCTGACGTGTAATTTGAACTAATCCAAATTTGCTGGGCGGTAAGATTTTGTGTTTGGCTTTATCATCGCTCATTTCTTCTTTCAAGAAATCATAGAGCTGTTTGCGGTGTTCGGGGTCTTGCATATCGATAAAATCGATAACAATAATTCCACCCATATCGCGCAACCGAAGTTGACGTGCTATTTCTGCTGCCGCAATTAGGTTTACTTCGAGAGCTGTATTTTCTTGGCTCGAAGCTTTGTTTGAACGGTTACCACTATTCACGTCTATTACGTGTAAAGCTTCGGTATGTTCAATGATCAAATACGCTCCTTTGCTCATCGATACGGTTTTTCCGAACGATGTTTTGATTTGGCGCTCAATATTGTATCTTTCAAATATTGGCGTGTCTCTCGACTGATAAAGTTTCACCATATTTTGTTTGGAAGGTGCTATTTCGGCCAAATAGTCCTTCGTTTCTTGAAACAACTCTTCATCATCTACTTGAATACCCGTGAAGGTATCGTTAAAAATATCTCTAAGCATGGAGGAAACTTTGTTGAGTTCACTCAATACTTTAGAAGGATGATGAGCAGTTGGTAATTTTTTACACATTGCAGTCCACCGATCAATTAGGTTCTGCAAATCTTTTTCTAGTTCGGCTGTTTTTTTGCCTTCTGCTACTGTTCTCACAATAACACCGAATCCTTTTGGTTTGATGGCTTGAACCAATTTTTTGAGTCGGTCTTTTTCTTCTTTGGATTCTATCTTTTGTGAAATAGAAATACGGTCTGAAAAAGGAACGAGCACTAAAAATCTACCGGCAAACGACAGCTCTGAGCTGATGCGTGGCCCTTTGGTAGAAATTGGTTCTTTAACCACTTGAACTAAAATCGATTGGTTGGCGCTCAGCACATCCATGATGGCACCGTCTTTATCGATCTCTTTTTCAAAAGGAAAGTTTTTTAGGGAGAAATCTTTTAATTTACCTGCGCTTACAAGTTTAATGAACTTCAAATAAGAAGACAAATTCGGACCTAAATCGTGGTAATGCAAAAAGGCGTCTTTTTCGAAGCCAACATTTACAAAAGCCGCATTGAGTCCGGCTACTGGTTTTCTGATTTTAGCAATGAAAACATCGCCAACCAGAAAATCATTTTTTTTCTCTTCTTCTTTGTGTAATTCAATTAGTTTTCCATCTTTTAATAAGGCAAAATCTACAGCATTGTCACCGCTACGGATGATTAATTCTTTATTCATGTTGTAAATTTTTATCCGATTCAAAAAGTTTCATGTTTCGAGTTTCATGTTTCAAGTTGTAGCCCTAAAACGAGCTAACCTGTAACTTTAAACTTGAAACTTTCAAACCCTTCGAAGGGATGGATTAAACATTTTAAACAGGTATTTTAATACCCGGAGGGTTATGAAGCTAGAGGAAAGAGTCTTTCGACTTTTGTCTTTCGACTTTCAACTACACCCAATTTCAATGAACGTTTAAAAAGAAAAAAGTAGTTTAGAACTACTTTTTCTTTTTGTGGCGGTTAGCTCTCGCTCTTTTTTTGCGTTTGTGCGTCGCTACCTTATGTCTTTTTCTTTTTTTACCACTTGGCATACTTTGTAGTTTTTGTGATTAATAAATGGTTTTATACTGTAACTTCAGTGTTTGTTTTTACCGCTTCTACAAATACTTTAGCAGGTTTAAAAGCTGGAATATTGTGAGCTGGAATTTTGATAGTTGTATTTTTAGAAATATTTCTTCCTGTTTTTTCAGCTCTAGTTTTGATGATGAAGCTACCAAAACCTCTTAAATATAC
>CAZAJH010000281.1:0-2513 GCA_964485385.1 uncultured Flavobacterium sp. | reverse complement strand
TTTTACTAAAATTGTCAACGGTGAAATTCCGTGTTATAAAATAGCAGAAGACGCGAATTATTTGGCTTTTTTAGATGTAAATCCCAACGCCAAAGGCCACACATTGTGTATTCCTAAACAAGAAATCAATAAGATTTTTGACATGGATGAAGACCATTATGTGGGTTTGATGCAATTTTCTAGAAAAGTAGCCAAAGCGCTCGAAAAATCTGTGGAGTGCAAACGAATTGGTGTAGCCGTTGTTGGACTGGAAGTTCCGCATGTGCATGTGCATTTAATTCCGCTACAAGATATGGATGATATGCGCTTTCAACGAAAAGTAAGCTTGTCCAAAGAAGAATTCGAAACGATTGCCGCAACTGTTGCAAGCCACTTATAGCCTTTTCCGATTTCTTTGGGTATGAAAATACATTGTGCCTTTTTTGCTCTATTTATTAGTTGGATGGTTTCGGCTCAAAACCCGACCAATTATGATGCTATTGATCAAAAAATGAGCGAAATCCCAATAAATGCGACCCAATCTACCACTGCTATTGCCGATTACATCAAAACACACTTTAGTGCTAAAGAAGATCAACTTCGGGCTGCTTTCTATTGGACAGCTACCAATTTGAGTTATGACGTAGAAAACATGTTTAATCAGCCACTCAATCAAACTTCACAAGATAAAATCAACCGGGCTTTAACTACCAAAAAAGGGGTTTGCATGCATTATTCAGAAGTTTTTGCTTCCCTTGCCAACCAACTTGGCATTCCAACGGTTTTGATAGAAGGCTATACAAAAACCAATGGAAAAGTTGACCCAACATCACACCAGTGGTGCGCCTCAAAAGTAAACAACCGGTGGTCGCTTTATGATCCTACTTGGGGTGCTGGATATGTTAACAACCAAAAATACTACCCAAAACTCAACAACTTTTATTATAATACAGCTCCCAACGAATTGATAATAAACCATATGCCTTTCGATTACATTTGGCAATTATTGGAAAAACCCATTACAAATCAAGAATTTTTCGACGGAAAAACCGAATCAAGTACTACTGCCATTTTCGATTACAATACTGCCATTGAGACCCATGAAAAATTAACTAAAAAAGAAAAATGCATTGCTTTTTGGGGTCGGATGAAAGAAAATGGCCTTACCAACCAACTCGTAACCGAACGTATGAAAGTACTCGAAAAAGAAATTGAGTATTTCAATCAAACGGAAAAAGTGGGAGTTTTTACCAGCATCGCCAACCTATTAAAAGAAACTGGCAACGACTACAACCAATGCGTAAAATGGAAAAACAACCAATTTAATGGTGTGTCTGACGATGAATTGAAAAACAAAATAGATCGTTTAGTAAATCAAATTAACCAATGTGAAAAAGACGCTCATGCACTCAATATGGGAAAAGAAAATGCCCAAAACCTCATTTCATTAAAAAAAGGAATAGCTGATTTAAAAAATTTAATTATTGATTTGCAATTGTTTACAAATAATTATCTGTCAAAAACACCAGACGAACGCAAAAAAATGTTTGTCAGAACGGTGGTTAAACGCCGCTAACTTTTTTGAGCGTAATTTGCATGGTCGTTCCCTTTCCTACCTCCGATTTCAAAACTCTTATTTTGCCCTTGTGGTATTCTTCTACGATGCGCTTAGTCAAAGATAAGCCCAAACCCCAACCTCTTTTTTTGGTAGTAAATCCGGGTTCAAAAACGCGTTTAAATTGATTCTTAGCAATTCCTTTCCCCGAATCTTTAACATTGATTTTGACCCATCCTGCCTCTTCTTCAATCGATATCTTTAATTTGCCTTTTCCTTTCATCGCGTCGATCGCATTTTTCATCAAATTTTCGATTGTCCAACTGTGTAAGGCCGGATTCAAATCGACCCAAACTGGTTTTTTGGGTGCCGTAAAACCAAACTCCACTTGATGTGAAAAACGCGATTTGAGGTAATCAAACGAGGTTTTGGTTTCCTGTACGATGTCTTTTTGCTCTAAAACCGGTTCAGAACCAATCTTTGAAAATCGATCGGTAATGGTTTGCAACCGGTTGATGTCTTTTTCAATTTCGGCTACCGTGGTCTCATCTACATTGTCGGCTTTCATAATTTCGAGCCAACCAATGAGCGAAGACAATGGTGTCCCAATTTGATGCGCAGTCTCTTTGGCCATCCCCGCCCACAATTTGTTTTGTGTAGCCATCTTGGTGCTCCGATAGAAATTGTATACCATTGTACCAAATAGAACAATAATAAGTAACAATGCTATGGGATAGTACTTAAGTTTATTCAATAACGAAGAGTTACCATAATACAATTTTTGGACTTTACCAGGTGCATATACAATATTTATTGGAGCATTTTCTTTCTTCAATTGCTCTAAAAAAGCATTCAACTTCACTTTGTCTCCAACAATACTTTCATCAATGTTGGCCTCTCTCAAAATCTCATTATCTTCGGTCAAAATTATGGGTATTGTTGTGTTGTTGCTTATAATCTGAAAAGGTAAATCTACATC
>CAZAJH010000280.1:0-2522 GCA_964485385.1 uncultured Flavobacterium sp. | reverse complement strand
GAAACAAATTCGGAGACAGCTGGTATTAGAGGCGATGGCGATAATGTTTCCATTTGGTCGCCTGGTGATGGTGGACGACAGTTGCGTATTTTGGATGAAGATGCTTGGGTTGACAATAATGGAAATCCCTATGACAATGCCGCTGAAGTTGCCTACATTGCTAATAACGGGCAGTATTTTCAGGTTTCCGATCGAAACAAAAAAGAAAATATTCAGAAAATTCAAAATGCGTTAACTAAACTAGTTCAAATTTCGGGATATACCTATCAATACAAATTAAAATCGTCCGAAATAGAAAAAGGTGAAAAGCCAACGGTCTCGAGCGGTTTTTTGGCCCAAGAAATAGAGCAAGTTTTACCCGAAGCGGTTCAAAAAAATGAAAGTGGTGAATATTTTGTAGATTATGCTGCTATCACACCACTATTACTAGAAGCTATCAAAGAACAAAACACCAAAATTCAGTCGTTGGAAGAACGACTAAAGATATTGGAAGAAAAAGGAAGTAAGTAGTTTTAAGCCGAAATGGGTCCAGCGAAAGTTGGGCCTTTTTCATAACTTCAAAGTAATAGTAGTTCCTTGATGTAGTTTCGAATCGACCGAAATGGTACAGTCAATCGCTTTAGCCAAATCGCGAATCAAATGCAAACCCAAACCCGTTTTGATGCCTACTACTTCTTTCTCATCATACAAGGCCTTGAATTCGTCTATGGTGGCCCCTTTTCCGTTGTCGGTAATCGACAAAATAGTTTTGCCATTTTCTTGAAAAGTCTTCCAAGTAATTGTCGGATTATCAACTTTATCCAAGGCTTTTATAGCATTTCCTGTCAAATTACGCACGATGGTTTTGAGGTAGTTTTCGTCGGTTACTACCGATAAATTACTCGCATTTTCAAAGTGAAATTGAATTTTTTCAACGCTAGAAAAATGCTTTTGAGTGTCTTCAAAAACAGTGGCTATTTCCAACGTTTGGGGTTGTGGTTGAAAATGTTCCATCTGACTTTTGCTCCACAACAACAAATCTTCCATCGATTGGAGTAAGTTTTCGGCAGCAGTCATCGTTTTATTTTGAATGGAAGTTTTTGTTTCCTCATCCAACAATTCGGGGTTTTCTTTTTGCAGTTGTAAAAAATGAATCAAGTTGTACACCGGACTGCGCAAATCGTGATTTAAAATAGCAAAAAAACGCGCATTGGTTTTGTTGGCTTCATCCAAGGCTTTATTTTTCTGATCCAAATCGGTATTTAATACGTGTAATTTTTTATTGGTTTTTGTACGGCTTTGATTCTGATAGAAAAGCAATCCTCCAATAATTCCCAACAATCCTAAGCCAAAAATAAAGAACCATTTTTGCTTTTCTTTGGCTTCCAATTGCAGTTTGTTGATTTTAATCTCACGGTCACGTAATTCAATAGCACGCTTGTCTTCCAGGTTTTTTATGGTTTCTTTGTTGTCGGAATTGTACATCGAGTCTTTATAAATTGTAAAAAGTTCATAAGACTCTAGTGCTTTAGTTGGTTTTCCTTGTAGTTTGTAGGCCTCATAAATACTTCGATAATCGTCTTGCAGGCCTCTTAAACTCTTGAACTTTTGATGTAAATCTACCGCTTTTCCCAAATAGGTAATGGCACTATCAATTAGGATTGGATTGTTCTTTTTTTCTCGAGCTAATTCCACGTATGAATCTCCAATTACACCATAACTAAACGCAACACTGTGAATGTTATTCATTACCGAAGGATCTGTTTTTAATGAAGCTTGACTGTAGTTTATGGCTTTTTGGTAGTTGCCAAGTTCTAAATACACCAAGGCAATGTCCGACAATAAGCGGGATTCAAGAATTCGATCATTTCCTTTTTGAATTAAAGCCAAGCTTTTTTCAAAAAAAACCAATGATTTCTTATAATCGCCAGTATTATAATACACGGTTGCCATTCCTCTCAGCGCAAGTTCTTGCAGTAAATTGTTGTTCTGTTGGCTTAATTTTAGCGCTTTTGTATGGGATTCAAGAGCTTCTTTATTTTTTCCAAAGCCCGTATAGAGGGTGCCAATCGATAGTAAAACTCTAGTTATTCCAGTTTTATCTTGTAAGGTTTCATATAAATTTAGCGATTGATGAAACGCTTTTAAAGCAACAGCATATTGGTTTTGTTGGAGGTAATTTTCTCCACTATAAAAATACGCTTTGGCAAGAATATTTTTGTTCTTGGTTTTTTGTATAACTTGCTTGTAATAAAGAAAACTTTTAGTGTAATTATTTTTTCTTGCATAACCTTTTCCAATCAGTAAATCGAACTGGATCAATCCGTCGTTCCACTTTATTTGTTGAGCCAATTCGCGACCTTTTTGGGCAAAATAGGTTGATTTTGTGGTGTCGATAGTGCTGAAGTTTTCGGCAAGTTTGTAGTAGTGGTTTACTTTGGAAGTATCTGCTTTCATTTGCGATAATACGGCAACCATATGATTGGTATCATCTTGCGAAAAGCCAAAGGAAAATCGTGTCAAAAAAACCAATATCAATATTT
>CAZAJH010000279.1:0-2531 GCA_964485385.1 uncultured Flavobacterium sp. | reverse complement strand
ATTTGTAGGTCATTTGTTTTTTTGTTCTTTTTTTTAGGTAATGAATTTTAAATAAAAACACTTATTGTAAAACAATAGGTGTAACCCGAAAAACCTATCCAAGAGTAGGGATATTAAAATTTACAAACAATGAGAAAAACAATCAACAATTTATTTGTATTGGGCATTTTCTTATGCTCGATTATCGTAAACGCCCAATGGAATTGGGTTACCAAGTCCAGTTCCGCAAACTTAGAATATGGGAATGATGTGAGTACCGATAGCGCCGGAAACAATTACCTTATTGGTTCCTATACTACTGGTGCTACTATTGGAAGTACAACACTTGCTGGAATTGGGAGTAGTGATGTCTACTTATCAAAAACCAATGCTGCTGGTGCCGTTCAATGGGCAGTAAGAGCCGGGGGAACTTTACTTGACTCCGGAATGAGAGTAGTTACCAATGGACCCGATGTTTTCATTACGGGTACCTATCGTGCCAGTATTACTTTTTACAGTACCAATGCCACAACGGCAACTGTGACTGGTTCGAATTCAAATGATGAATGCTTTATTGCAAAATACAATAGCAGCGGTGTTATCCAATGGGCTACATCATTTACAGGAACAGGAGATCAAAAAGCTTATGATATTGACATAAGCAACGCACAATCTAGAGTGTTTATTACTGGATTTTCTTCCAACAGAGCTTTTGTCAACTGTTATACGTATACGGGAACTTTGGTTTGGTCAAAAGTTAGTGCGGGAACATGCACTGCGGCTATAGGTTTTGGTATTGCAGCTGATGCCAGTGGAAATTGCTACTCACTGTATCAGATCACTGCCGGAAATTTTACTATTGCAGGATCTCCAAGCTATACAGTGTCGGGCTCTCATATGGCTATGCTAAAGTTTGATACAGGTGGTAATTTCTCTTGGGGTCAACAAATAGGGGCAACAAGCTCAGCAATCACTGAACAACCTAGAGATCTGGATTTGGATGCCGCAGGCAACATCTATATATCTGGACAATACTCGGGTGGGAGCACAAATATTTCATCATTCAACTTGACTAACGGCGGTATTATAGATTCATTTGTTGCCAAGTATGGTAATAGTGGTGGGAATGCAGTTTGGGTAAAAAAGATCAGTGGCACAGGGTCAGAATACCCTACTGGACAATGTGTAGATCAAAGCACTGGAGCCGTTTATGTTGCCTTTAAAAATGTTGAGAATAATGTATCAAATGTAGGTACTTGTTTTAGTTTTTCTTCGCAACTAAATGTTACGGATAGAAAGTTTTTTGTAGTTAAATACGATACCAACGGCGATGTGAATTGGGCAGTAGCTCCCACTTTGGCAAATTGGCAATCCCAATCAAATGGTATTAGCACCGATGGAAACAAACGCGTTATGGTGAGTGGTAACTTAATTAGCACGGGAACTTTTGGAACTATAGCTGTTAGTGCTGCAAGTTCAGATGGATTTGTAGCAAAAATAGATGTTGAACCCAGTTTTGATGTGTATCAAATTTGCGCAGGAAGTTCCGTATCGATTACACCAGCTAGTCCAACTGGATTGAATTTTAATTGGTATGCAACCAGCACATCAACTACACCACTTGCTACTGGTTCATCATTTGGAACACCTATATTAAACAGTACTACAACCTATTATGTGAGTACCATTTTACCGGGCGGTTGCGAAACAAAAAGAGTTCCAGTTACAGTTACCGTTCTACCTATTGCTGTAGTCAATGCAGGGCCCGATCAAACCATCTGTGCGGGATCATGCGCTACTATCAATTTTACGTCAAGTACGGGTGGTGTATTGGTGACTGATAACACTACAAATATTACAACAGGTCCGTTTTTTACTTCTCCTATTTCACTTTGTCCTACTGCCACAACGACGTACACCTTTAAAAATTCACCGAACCCTAATTTTTGCAAAAACGCAGATCAAATAACCATTACGGTCAATCCTTCACCCGTTATTAGTTCTGATTTTGCTTTAACTGGCACCATTCCAGTAGGGAGTACACAATATTATGTTGTAACAGCAAACGTTGCTTCTGTTCCAGCTGGAAGTGGTTTCTATTGGGAGATTTCTGAAATAGATAATTTGGGGAATGTAGTACCCAATACAAGCATTTATAATCCAAGCAATTGGTGGAATACCAGTCTTTATTTTACCAATACTTTCCCGGGTTATGATGTTCCCATTTCAAACTTTGTCAATACTACGGTTGGTAATGGTAAATTTTATTTAGGCCATCGGTATAGAATCACGAGAGGTACTTGGGGACCTTGTACTCCTTTTACAACTACATCTAAGGAAATATATATGTGTACCGGTTGTAAATTGGGTGGTGGCCAAGGCGATTTTATTGTTCAGCCTAGTGATTATGCGCCAAGCATGGAAGAAATGATGGCTAAATCACAGACCGCTGATTTTGAAATTGCCAGTACTACAAATGTATTTCCAAACCCCACAACAGACCTAGTACACTTTATTTTTGATAAGAATGAAACGGGTACAATTGAAATCTA
>CAZAJH010000278.1:0-2544 GCA_964485385.1 uncultured Flavobacterium sp. | reverse complement strand
GCAATGAAAATAGAAGAGTTTCCTTTTAAGATGGAAGGAAGGTCTCCATAATCATTAGTAGAAGCTTCCATTGCTTTTTCTAGCAAGGTGTTTTTCACCACTTCCAATTTGATTCCAGCTTTGAAACAAGCTCTTCTCAAGTTAGATGTAGTTTCAGCATCCAACCCAGAAGTATCTGCAATGTATACTACGTTTGATTCCGCCAACTTTGCAGTTAAATCTTCTATCGCGATTGATTTTTCTTCTCTAGTCATAATAAAATACTTTTAACTACCAATTATACTGCTTTAGGATCTAAAGCAATAGCAGGACTCATTGTACTAGACAAGTGGATAGACTTGATGTAAGTACCTTTAGCTGCAGTTGGTTTCATTTTAATTAATGTTTGAATAATTTCTTGTGCGTTATCAACGATTTTGTCAGCGTCGAAAGAAATTCTTCCTATTCCAGCATGAACAATACCTGTTTTATCCACTTTAAAATCGATTTTACCCGCTTTAACTTCAGCAACCGCTTTACCTACTTCCATAGTAACTGTTCCTGTTTTCGGGTTTGGCATTAAACCTCTTGGACCCAACACACGACCTAGCGGACCTAATTTACCCATGATAGCTGGCATAGTGATGATTACATCAACATCAGTCCAACCATCTTTAATTTTTTGAAGGTAATCATCCAAACCTACGTGATCAGCTCCAGCTGCTTTTGCCTCAGCTTCTTTATCTGGTGTTACTAAAGCCAATACTTTAGTGTCTTTACCTGTTCCGTGAGGAAGGGTAACAACACCTCTTACCATTTGATTTGCTTTTCTTGGATCTACTCCTAAACGAACAGCAATATCTACTGACTCGTCAAATTTTGCAGAAGCAACTGTTTTCAATAAAGATGAAGCATCTTTTAAGGAATACAATTTGTTCTTCTCAATTTTAGAAGCAGCTTCTTTTTGTTTTTTTGTCAATTTTGCCATTTCTTACCTTATTTTAGAGGAGAATCTCCAGTTACAGTTATACCCATAGATCTAGCTGTTCCAGCAATCATGCTCATAGCAGATTCAATTGTGAAAGCATTTAAATCAGTCATCTTGTCTTCGGCGATAGCTTTAATTTGATCCCAAGTTACGTTAGCAACTTTTTTTCTGTTTGGCTCGCCTGAACCAGATTTTAATTTAGCAGCATCCAATAATTGAATAGCAGCAGGTGGAGTTTTTACAACAAAATCGAACGATTTGTCTTTGTACACGGTAATTTGTACCGGTAATACTTTGCCAGGTTGATCTTGAGTTCTAGCATTGAACTGCTTACAGAACTCCATGATGTTAACCCCAGCAGCTCCCAAAGCAGGTCCAACCGGTGGCGACGGGTTCGCAGCACCTCCCTTAACTTGTAGTTTAACTACTTTACTAACTTCTTTAGCCATTTCTTAAAAATTTAGCACATCTATCAATTGGAAGCGATTGATGTGAATATTAATATGTAACAAAAATTATACTTTTTCAACTTGCATAAAACTCAATTCGAGTGGTGTTTTTCTACCGAAAATTTTAACCATCACTTCTAGTTTACGCTTTTCTTCATTAATTTTTTCAATTGATCCATTGAATCCGTTGAAAGGACCGTCTACCACTTTTACCACTTCACCAACTGTAAAAGGAATCGACTGATTGTCCGTATTTACAGATAGCTCATCCACTTTACCTAACATTCTGTTTACTTCAGAAAGTCGCAATGGCACAGGATCACCACCTTTTACTTCTCCTAAAAAACCAATAACACCAGTAATGGACTTGATAATGTGTGGAATCTCACCAACCAAATTAGCTTCAATCATAACATAGCCTGGAAAATAGACTTTATCTTTCGATATTTTCTTTCCATCTCTTACCTGAACCACTTTTTCTGTTGGCACTAGAACTTGCGATATATAATCACTCATTCCCAGTCGACTGATTTCGGTTTCGATATAAGATTTCACTTTGTTTTCTTGACCGCTAACCGCTCTAACTACGTACCACTTTTTTAAATTATTATCAGCCATTTCAACTATTAACCTTTAAGTAAATTAAAAAAACCAGCGATTGCTTTTGTAAAAAATTCATCAACACCCCAAGTTAATAGCGCAAAAGCTAATGAGAAAAGCGCTACCACTATAGTGTATTTTTGAACTTCTGACCATTCTGGCCAAGTCACATTTGTTTTTAACTCTTCAAATGCTTCCGAGAAATAATTTAAAATTTTTGACATTTTATATCTTATTAGCACGGGCGGGAGGATTCGAACCACCATCAACGGTTTTGGAGACCGCTATTCTACCCTTGAACTACGCCCGTTCATTAAAAACCAGTGCCGTTCGAATAAACGACACTGATTTACTATTTATTTGTTATAGAAATTAATCTAAGATTTCAGTTACCTGACCAGCACCAACTGTTCTACCACCTTCACGGATAGCGAAACGTAAACCTACGTTCAAAGCGATTGGGCTTAACAAAGCAACTTCAATAGTTAAGTTATCACCTGGCATTACCATCTCTACACCAGCTGGTAA
>CAZAJH010000277.1:0-2546 GCA_964485385.1 uncultured Flavobacterium sp. | reverse complement strand
TTGGTTGTCTTTGTATAATTCCATTTTTTTTATATTTTTTTGAAGCTATTTCCAGCTATTCATTCCAACCGCTTGCTCACTGAGCTGTTTTTTGATGGCGCTTCAAAAGCTTCCGCTGGTCGCTTTTCATTCGCCCCAAAAATCAAGCCAATTGGGCGGCGCGGTTTCCATTGCTATCTGGGCTAGTTAAAATCTGGTATCCAGTTGAATATAGTCTAAAAATTCACGTTTAATCTTATCATCTTTAAATTTTCCGCCAAATTCAGAGGTTACTGTGCTGCTTTCAATATCGCGAATTCCCCTCGAATTGACACACAGGTGTTTGGCATCAATTATGCACGCCACATCTTCAGTATCCAATACACGTTGGAGTTCTTGTACAATTTGCATGGTCAATCGCTCTTGTACTTGAGGTCTTTTGGCGTAATAATCAACAATGCGATTCATTTTTGATAATCCCACAACATTACCATTCGAAATGTAAGCAACATGAGCTCTACCTACTATCGGTAATAAATGATGTTCACATGTAGAATACAACGTGATGTTTTTTTCCACCAACATTTCACCGTATTTATAGTTGTTTTCAAAAGTAGAGGATGACGGTTTTTTATTGGGATTCAAACCGCCAAAAATTTCTTTGACAAACATCTTCGCTACACGGTTGGGTGTGCCTTTCAAACTGTCGTCGGTCAAGTCAATACCTAAGGTGTGCAAAATGTGCTCCACATCTTTCTTTATCAACTCAATTTTCTGGTCATCTGATAAGTCAAAAGCATCGCTCCTCAGAGGGTTGTTTACATTGTTACTTAGGTGATTGTTGCCTATTTCATCGTGCAACTCGTCGTTGTTGATCATTATCAATACTATTGTTTATAAAGGGGCAAAGATAATTATTATTTTTATGAGGAATGTTTTAAAAAAAAATAAAATTTTACCTTTTTTTAAGGTTAAATTTGTGTAAATTTCGCTCGCTAAAAAAAACTATTAGGGTAAAGTCCTTTTGGATTGTCTTAATTCAATAATGACATTTATTATGCTACTAATTTTTGATTCAATCGTATTGATTCAATCAAATGAAAACAGGAACCACATTTATGAAAAAGAGTTACAACATTAAAATTGTATTTTTCACTTTACTTTTATCTTTATTTACGATTTCCAGTTATGCGCAAGGAGCGAGTTGTGCCGATACGGCACCGTTTTGTGCTGGGGGAGCTTCTTTGACCTTTCAAAACTCCACCGGAACTACCGCAGAAACAGGAATTGATTATGATTGTTTGGGTAGTCAACCCAATCCTGCGTGGTTTTTTATGCAAATTGGAATTGCAGGTAACATAAATTTTCAAATTAATCAAACTTCTAATGGTGGTAATCCAATTGATGTCGATTTTATCGTGTGGGGACCTTTCCCTGGCCCAATTGACACCTCACTACCTTTCCCGTATTGTGGTCCTACTTTCTTAAACCAGTCTACTGAGGTTGATTGTAGTTTTTCTGCTGCTGCAACCGAAAACTTTTCTTTGACCAACGCCCAAGTAGGTCAAATCTATGTGGTTTTATTGACCAACTTTAGTGGTCAAGCCGGAAACATTACAGTGACTCAAACGAATGCAGGCCAAGCTGGTGCTGGCGCTACCGATTGTAACATTGTGTGTCCGTTATCTATAGGGCAAAATTCAACCGTATGCCCAGGCGACCCTGTTATTTTAACTGCTACTATTGCCAACGCCACATCCTACCAATGGTCATCTTCTGTAACAGGACCAATACCCGGAAATACACAAAGTATTACCGTTTTTACGGCAGGAACCTATACCGTTGTGGTTAACAAACCCGGTTGTGTTGCCAATGCCACCGCTAGTGTTACCATTTCAAATCCTGTACCTCCCAATTTGGCAACGCCTATAAATTTGCAACAATGTTCAAATCAGCCAAACTTTAATTTGTTGCCTGTTATTGCTTCTTTATTCGCGGGGACTGGTTTAGATCCCAATGACTTTGAAGTCTATGTACACAATACCCTAGCTGATGCGCAGGGTGTACAGAATACGTTAGGCAATCTTAATAATTTTCCAATAGGTGCCACAAATCCACGCACATTGTATTTGTCAATTATAGACAATACGGCAAACGGAGGATCTTGTATTTATACGAGTTCTTTTACCATAGAAACGGTCAATTGTACGGCAACTCCTGTGACACCACCTAACTTAGTGGTTTGTGATGACGTATCCAACAACGGTACGGAACAATTTAATATGTCAGTACAAACCCCAATTATCTTGGGAGCTAATAATCCTGCCGATTACGTGGTAACTTATCACTTAACACAAGCGGATGCCGATAATGATGCCAATCCAATTGCAAATATTTTAACTTTCCCCAACTCATCTTCACCTCAAACGATTTATATCCGAATGGAAGAAGTGGCTAATCCGCTTACTTATGGTACAACCTCTTTTCAATTAATAGTAAATCCATTTCCAATCGCAGGTACCGACGGTGCTACCACAGTTTGTGAGACAGATACTACCGTAATTGAT
>CAZAJH010000276.1:0-2550 GCA_964485385.1 uncultured Flavobacterium sp. | reverse complement strand
GACAAAGCACTTACATTCATCGATTCAATCAAATGTGTATTTTCAAAAGCTTGTCGTATCACTGTTTTGCCTTGGATGTCTACTACAGAAACTGTGTAATTGGCTTCAGCTATTGTTCCTTTGTTAATATACAAAGTACCTTGCGTTGGATTGGGGAAAAAACTCACTTGGGCCTCTTGTTCAAATAGGCTCGTTGCTAAAACACTCGGATTGGCAATGGCATAGTGCATGGTAGCTGCTATTGCTACTTTGGCCACATTGTAATTGTATACTGGATCCATATTAACTAACAAATCAGTTGCGGTGTGTCGGTGTTCCGTTTCATTGGTTTCAAATAATCCCGTGATTACTTCATTATTGTCCTCAAAAGTCATGTAATCAGAAGCATAAGCGCTGGCTAAGAAGGTATTTAGCGGTGTGTATAATTCCGTACAAGTAATTAACTCTTGCGTTCTTTGGTTGGAAGCAGCATTGTTAGACGAGGGATTTCCAGTATCACGCTCGCAAGTAATGGTATCATTAGTCAATCCGGCTACGCCACCTACCTCATCTAGGTTAAATACCACTCGGATATCCATTTTGGGTGTCGTCGCATTCACTACATTATTCACAAAATGCTGACTGCCGCGCAAACCGTCTTCTTCTCCACTAAAATGAATAAATTTAATAGAATACTCCGTTGGAATGGTTCGCAGCAATCGAGCTATTTCTAAAATAGCTACCGTTCCACTGCCATTATCATTGGTACCTACGCCTACTATTGAATCATAATGGCCACAAACAATGACATAAGTGTTCGGATAAAGTGTTCCTACTTTCGTCACTACTAAGTTTTTACAAACCGCTGGCGAACCCGAATAGGTATACGAATCTTCCATCATTTGAGAAGCCGTATAACCATAACTCAAATACTCATTCTTGATCCAGTTTAAGGTATTTTGTAAGGCCGTTGTGCCTCTTCGCTTAACGCCCAAGGCTTCAAACTCTGTCAAATGCGAGGTAATGTTTGATTGTGAGCACTGATTTACCACATCTTGGTACGCCTGAATGTAAGTTTGTCCGTGACTAAACAGAGTGAAAAATAAAGTTGTTAAAAGAAAAAGAGAAATTTTTAGTGATTTCATAACAAAGTAGTTCTACGATTTGGATTTCGGCAACAAAAATAACAAAATTTGGCAAACTACAAACTTAATTTTTGCTTCATAAAGGCATTAAAAAAAACTATTAAACATTGATTATCAATTAGTTAAAAATCATTAACAAATCGTTGACAACTCATTAAGCGTGCTTTGGCACACAACTTGAAATGTACCTAACATCAGTAATTTTCTGATCGAGTAAACTGAAAATCGAAAGAGTAAGTACCACTCCGAATCGTCGGAAAAAACGAAAAGATTATGAAAAAAATTACCCTTTTAGTAGCAAGTGTTTTACTGGTAGTAAACGTTGCGAATGCACAAAGAAATGATCGATTTAGCTTTGATGAGCCTATTTCGTTTCAAGAAAGAGGAATTGAGTTCTTTGTTTTTCCAAATGGCGACTTTGACTTTAATACTCGCCCAAACGATAGCCACGGTGAGTTTTACTTTAGAGGAGCTGGAAAAAGAGGTGCTAATGTTCAAGCAAGAGGAACTGTAGCTAGAGGTCCGATAAATTATGGTGTATTGATTGAACACGACAGTTTTGGTCGCGTTCGCCGAGTAGGAAATACGTTCATCAACTACGATGGTTGCGATAGAGTTAGCCGAATTGGTTCTGTGTACATGCGCTACAACCGCTTTGCTCTTGCTCAAGTAGGTGGCTTACATATCATCTACAACCGAAGAGGCGATATTGTAGACTTGGTAGGAAGTGTTAAAGGCCCTAGAAATCACGGATTCACCACTTCAACGTATTACGGAACGGTTTACCACAACAATGTAAATAATACGTATGCGTACAACAGCGATGATTACTACTATTACAAAGCCGACGGCACGCGCGCTAAAATTGAAGACAAAAAAGAATAAAGATTGATTGGTTAGTTAGGTTTGTTTGTTAATCCTGCAGAATCTGGGAAGAGGACGCAGGATTTTTTTTGTAGCTCATCCAGCTCTACGTTGCAAGGTGGCTTCATCACTCCTTTTTTTCTCGTTCATTCCACGCGCTTCCGTTGGTCGCGGTGTACTGAACCGAAAAAAATAGTCGCGCTGTTCGCCACGCTTTCCACTGCGCTCTGGGCTAGGAAAATTGAGTCAGTCAGAAATCTTTTTTTATATCTTGCCACAGATGAAACTAATGAAACGGATTCATCTATTTTACCCTAAAAAATCTGTGCAAATTAGTCTAATCCGTTTGATCTGTGGCTAATTTCATTAGCATAAACTTTCTAGCAGAAATTGAACTGTCAACTATTTTTAACAGGCAAAAAAAGGTCAAAAAAAATAAAAATTACCTACGCAACTTTAGAAGCAAGGAATTCACAACACTATTAAAATCGGCTGAGATCTTCAGCTTATAATTCACTACAACATACAAAACCGAGATAAGTGTTGATTTTAAAACAATATT